>NZ_JBMFWB010000023.1:0-9878 GCF_049965695.1 Athalassotoga sp.
CAAGTGCAACACCTTGACCGTCGTTGCTGCTATAATTTGCCGCATTACCAATGACGAGAGCATAACTTGAATTTACGATTTCACCGCTGAGAAGATTTCCGGAAGCGCCGCAGAATGTCGCATCGTAAGCCGTTGCGGTTGCAACGTAACCTGGAACGACGTAAATGTTCGACACAACCTGTAAAGATGCCTGCGAGCATGTCGCACCCGTTGTTATAGGTCCATTACCCGTTGTAGAAATGGTTCCGGCCAAAGCCATTACACCTAACGCCAACATCGCAATTACACTAAGAATAAGAACTTTTTTCATACTTGTTACCTCCCTTTGAGAATTTTGAATTTTTTCATGAAATTTCAGTTCATAAAACTACCGAAAACGATGTGAAACCCGACTATGAATTCCCTCCCAAAATGACTTTCCTTTTCCTCTCACGCCCTCTCACAAGAATTTTTTTACCGTATACCAGAGATAAAAGTTTCTTCATCATAACTGCGTCAACTTATATTAGCAAGATGCGTGCCAAAGTTTTGGGATGCCAAAAATTTTATTTTTTTATGGCAAAGGCATTAAAGAATTTAGCAGTTAAGCCAAATGTT
Organism: Athalassotoga sp.; assembly: GCF_049965695.1. NCBI lineage: Bacteria > Thermotogati > Thermotogota > Thermotogae > Mesoaciditogales > Mesoaciditogaceae > Athalassotoga > Athalassotoga sp. The sequence goes on from NZ_JBMFWB010000023.1 coordinate 598, forward strand.
TGAGAGATGTTTGATGTTAGAATTTAGGAACTGGCAAGACATCTGAGGATCGATTGTTCCAGCCGTGTCGCGTCAGTTCCCGTAAGATCGCAAAGATCCCAGATTACATGAGATTTTTTTGATAAAATTTTATGGCATGAAGTCTGCTATAATAAAAAATGTAGGGGTTCGGAAATGGTAGGGTAAGAAACAAAGACGCAGAATGGAGGTGCCCATGAGAGCATACTTTTTAGGCTTCAACTTCAAAGACTCAATAGAAGTCAAGATGAGATCTGCTGAGATCCACAAAATAAGCACGCTTTCTCAGTTGAAAAGAATCGGAGAAGAGAAAGTACTTTGCATAAACGGGGCATCTGATAGTTCTATCGACAGGGCACGGGTCGGATCTATTGCTCAGGAAGCGAAGGATGAAAAAACACATGTCGTTGTCGTGAGAGATGACAAAGATCATTTCAAAGAGTTTGAGCGGGAGATGGCATTCATAGACGGACCAAGTCTCAAGTCCAGCGAGATAGTTGCAAACTTCGTGAGCATGGTAAGGTCTTCAATGCAGAAATTCGTTGGCGAGAGCAGAGAGATAATGGAGTTAAAGTCGAAGATATTTAACGCCTGTTTTTCGGATAGAAACTTTTTTATAACGGGAGAAAGCGGAAGCGGAAAGCATTTGCTCGCAGAGGTTGTCCATGGCGCCGGTTTGAGGTCCGGAGGGCCTTTTATTTTGTTTCGCGATGAATATGATTTAAAAACGACTTTATCCGATTTAGATGAAGGACACCTTTTTATAGAAGAGTTGAATTCGATTTCACAGGGAAACCAAAAAACGATATGTGACTTTTTTGGCAAAAGAAATCCGGATTTGAGGATCATATCTTCGACAAGAAATACGGAAAAAGATTACGGTTTTACGTGCCTTAACGAAGTGGTGCTTAAGATCCCGCCGCTGAGAGATAGAAAGTCAGATGTACCGGTGCTAACGGATTATTTCATAAAAAGTGCCGGTTACGATTGTCATTTTGAAGAACTTCCACTTGAGATGCAGGACAGACTTTTGGGATACAGTTATCCCGGAAATGTAAGAGAGTTAAGGGATATAATCAACGATTACTTGTTCAACGACCATTCGGAAAAAATTTTTCAGAATATATTCATATCTAATTTTATATCAAGCATCATCTTTGAAATCATGGATAAAAGCAAATCGACCACTTTGGATGGATTAAAAGCGGAGATAAGTAAATGGTTCAGCGACAATTACGTTAAAGGCTTGCTTAAGAATTTCAAATGGGATGAGGATAAATTTTCAAATATCTTTGGATATTTTGTCAATAATTTGAAAATTTTAACTGAAAAGCGTGGCATTTCGAAATTCAAGTTTTGAATAATTTTAACTCTTCCATCTTCTTGTTTAATTACCGTTAAAAAATATGATATAATAAAAAGTCCTACCAAAAGATTTTAAACCCGTGGGGGTGAGAAGATGGAACTCCTTTTTGTTGGTTTTTCTTCGATAGATCTTGTGAAAAAGATAAGCAAGTCCGATCACATAGTCGAGTGTATGGATATAAGCAAAATCGACAACTACATAGATAACCAAAGAAGAATTTTGTTTATAAACGCTTCAAGCGACGGCAAAGTAGACAGGAGCAAGGTTGGTAATTTTATAAGAAGCGTGAAGAAAACCTTCTCGACAAAGATCGTCGTTGTCACCGATGAGTCTAAAATCCACCAAAACATTTCTTACGGCACGGTGAACTTATACAAGCAACCGAATGAAACCGGCGAAAAAGTTTGCATCGATTTTGGTCAGACGGTAAAAAATGCGCTTGATTCGATTGTCGGAAACAGTTCTCACATCAAAGAGGTAAGGACAAAAGTATTTGACATGATCTTTTCAGACCCTCATGTTTTGATACTCGGAGAGACAGGGACGGGCAAAAATTTGCTTGCCAACGCAATTCACAAAGCAAGCATGAGAAATAAGATACCCATGATCTCCCTCAACATCACAACGTTGCCGGAATCTCTGCTTGAAAGCGAGTTGTTCGGGCACACAAAAGGTGCTTACACCGGAGCGGATGCGGCAAGAGAAGGGCTTATAGGGCAGGCAGATAAGAGCCATTTTTTCCTCGATGAGATCGGAGAACTTTCGGTTGAGATTCAGACAAAACTTCTCAACGTTATAGAAGACGGAAAATATTACGTCGTGGGAGGATCCGGCTCAAGAGAGATTGACATAAAATTCATATCCGCGACAAACAGGGAAAGTTATTTCTTAAGAAGAGATCTGCTTTTTAGACTTTCGGAGGAAACGATAGAATTGCTTCCTTTGAGAAGCAGAAAGGAAGATATTCCGCCGCTTGTCGATTTTTTCTTCAATCAACTTGATTACGAAATCAAATTTTCCGATCTTCCGGAGGAGGTACAAAACAAGTTGATAGCCTACAGTTATCCCGGAAACGTCAGAGAACTTCAGAATATAATAAAAAGATACGCATCAAGCAACACACTCGATTTGACAACGCATACGATGGATACATCTGTGACAAAGCACTTTTCAAACGGCAACGAGTACAGGTTCATAGACAATGCCATAAACGAAATCGTCGAATCAACGATAAAAAACAAGACAATTCTCCCGCTTTTGGATTTTAAAGAAAAAATTTCTTCAAAGTTTGAGATGGAGTATGTAAGCCACGTTTTAAGAAATTTCAAATGGGACAAACAATCTGTGGCAACTCAACTGGGGATATCTTACAGATATCTGAACAAACTCATAACAAAGTACAGCATGGACAGACGCGCAAAATCAAACAAGGACGATAAATCGTAAAAAAGACGATTCCTCATCCCATGCGGTTGATCACCTATTCAAAAGGTGATATAATTTGTATAGATTAAAAAGAAGGTGGACAGTTTGAACTTCAAAGACAAGGTCGTACTCATAACGGGCGCGGCATCTGGTATAGGGTTTGCGACCGCGAAAAAATTCATAGAAGCCGGATCCGTTGTCGCGGGATGCGATGTGAACGCGGAAAAACTGGAAGAATCAAGGCGCTTGTTAGGCGCCAAGTTTAGAACTTACGTCATGGATGTTACCGATACTCAAAAAGTCAAATCAGTTGTTGATGATATAGCAAAAGATTTTGGTCATATCGATGTGCTGGTTAACAACGCCGGCGCCGTTAAAGATAAACCTTTGCTTGAAAACACCGAAGAGGATTTTGATTTCACAGTGAACGTTAATCTTAAAGGCACCTACAACGTAACTCAGGCCGTCATGAAGTACATGGTGAAGCAAAATGCCGGAAATGTCGTGAACGTTTCTTCGATTGTCGGAGTCTATGGAAGTGTGGGGCAGAGTGCTTATTCTTCATCCAAAGCGGGCGTTAATGTGCTTGCGAAGGTGTGGGCAAAGGAATTTGCACGGTACGGTATTCGCGTCAATTCGATAGCCCCAGGATATGTTAGAACACCGTTAACAGCCAATTTGTCGAAAGAGAAGATAGATGAGATAAAGTCTAAAACGGCACTTGGAAGATTTGCCGAGCCCGTAGAGATAGCAAATGTGATAATCTTTCTGGCATCAGATGAGGCATCTTACCTCACCGGTCAGATAATAGGCGTTGACGGCGGAATGATCATGTGAAGGTGAGGAGAAGATGCTTGAATTAAAAAATATTTCTCTTGAACTCGGCGAAAAACCGATTCTCAAGAAATTGAACATGAAGTTTGAAGCAGGAAAGCGTTACACGATTCTCGGAAATAACGGAACGGGAAAGTCGACCGTTGCCAACGTCATAATGGGAGTCGAAGGATACAAGCCGCAATCGGGCAAGATTTATCTCGACGGCCAGGATATCACGGATTTGAGTATAAGCCAGAGGGCACAACTTGGCATAACGATAGCCTTTCAGGAAAACGTGAGGTTTGAAGGGATAAAGATTTACGATTATCTCACGCTCGGAGGAAAGATCAAAAAAAGTCTCGATGATGTGAAAAAAGCGCTTAAAATTGTCGGCCTGGGAGAAGATTACGTCAAGCGTTACGTTGACTCGTCTCTAAGCGGAGGAGAAAGAAAAAGGGTTGAACTTGCCTCCGTCTACATGATCGATCCGAAATACGTGATTTTGGACGAGCCGGATTCAGGCATAGACATGATGTCCATAGATACGATAAACATGTTCATAAATCAATTAAGAGAGAAGAATGCCACGGTGATAACCATAACCCACCGTGAGGAAATCGCCATAGATTGTGATTATTCATATCTTATATGCTCGGGTATCGTTTTTAAAGAAGGCAAGCCTGCGGAGATATCCGAATATTACAAATCGATGTGCGACGCCTGCGAGCATCCGAATGAAATTCAACTTATAAGAGATGAGGTCATATGAGAATAGCACCCGATTATTCAAAAGAGTTTGAAAAGTTGGCCGAGGCTTACGAAAAAAGCGGCGGCGATACGTCTAACTTGCTCGACAAGCGTGTTGCCTCCATAATCATAAGCGGCGATAAGGTTATAGGGCTAAACAACGTCGATGGAGTTGAAATAGAGGCCGGAAAACAGGAATTAGGCGTGTGGGCAAAGATAAAGATTTCAAAGGGCAAAAAGATCCCCATGCCAATCCATCTTTGCACAGGCTTTCTTGGCAAAGAAGGAGAACAAAGGGTTAATTTCGAGTTCATAGTGGAAGAGGGCGCAACTGTCAATTTCATATCCCACTGTTCTTTCCCGTGGTCTACTAAACTCACGCACAAGATGACCGCCATAGTCAGAATCGGAAAGAATGCCACGATGACCTATGCTGACGCGCATTTCCATTCCGAAGAGGGTGGAGTTACAGTCATCTCGGACACACATGCCATCGTTGAAGAGAACGGAAAGTACAAAAACTCTTTCGAATTGACAAGAACGCGTGTGGGAAAACTCGTCGTCAAGATGGATGTGGATTTAAAGGATGGGGCAATCGCCGATCTCGAAAGCAAAGTGCGTGGCCGTGCCGACGACGATATATCTATAAAAGAAAGTTTAGGACTTAACGGCAAAGAGGCACACGGCATAGCAAAAAGCACAATAGTCGCCACCGAAAAGACGCATGCAAGGATAGTAAACGAAGCCTTCGGTAACGCGCCTTATTCAAGGGGGCACATAGAATGCACTGAAATAACAAAAGGTGCGGATGTTGACGTTGCAACCTTGCCGGTTTTAAAAGTTACAAACGATCTTTCGGAATTGACACATGAAGCCTCTATCGGGCGTATAAATTCAAGGCAACTCGATACCATGATGGCAAAGGGTATGACCGAAGAAGAAGCCACCGAATTCATAATAAAGGGCATGCTCAGTTGATGAGTATGACCTTTTTTCCGCGACGTTAAATAGTTTTTACATAATCAGAGAGCAATTTGTTCGGCAAACGGTATAGATTCCATATATATTCTTCAAACTCATTATCATTCATAAGTAACAGATCATTTTTGTTTTCGCTGAAATTTGGAATTGAGAATTTTTCTATGTATTTTTTTTGATAACATTTATAACCTCCCGACAAATTTTCACTTGTAAGAGATATGTAGTATTCCATGACTTTCGAATTAAGAATTCTTAGAATGATTTTGATATCGGTAGTTGTCATTATTTTATTTTTCAGATCATCAAACATGGGGATTGTGTCTCTAAGAGAAGTCGAAGATCTGTTCTTTGTTTTAAAAATTAAGCCATAGCCATTGCAAAAAAGCCTTTCTGGCATCCAATCAATGAAAAAAGACGGTTTTTTACTAAAAGTGGGAGTAAGTATCTTAATGCCTTCTGCATCAAGGCTTTGATTTCTACCGTACGCATACCATGCTTCATACCTTTTTTTGCCTTTATCTCTTTTCATCAATTCCGCTTCTACACTTTTAAAATAAGATAAAGTGAAAGGGAATTTTGATTCCATTTGCGATTCAGATATAACCGAAATTCCATTTTCTTTTTTTTGATAAGGGAAGATTACCCCTAAATTTTCTGTTTTATTGCTAATTTTCATAAGTGGTCTAACGATTTGTGTCTCGATCAAGTAATCCTGGTTTTCATATTTCTTGATGAAATAGCCGTTTTTACGTTTCGTTAAATCAACAATGAACAATTTGTCTCTCAAAGTCGCTATGCCTGCCGCAAGATCACAAATGTGGTCGATCCTTTCACCGGCATTTTCAATCTTATTTATATCTTGATGTTCTCTTCTCGTTAATATATGCCATATCTTATCAGATGTGTTTATCGTGGCCTCGTCATATTTGGAATCGAAAATGTTTTCTAAATTTGGTTTAAATAATTTTACAGGCGCATATTGTTTGTTTTTAGAAACAATGATTATGCAGGAATAAACAGAAGCATTAAACATTTTTTTATCATCAAAATCCACAATAGATTCTATTTGAAAATTATCTTTAAGCCAATCACGGAATTTCCATGCGCTTTTTGAAGTAAAAAGTCCATTTGAAATTATAAATCCAAGTTTTCCATTTTTTTGTAAATTTCTTAGAAAAACTTCCATAAAAGCCATGTATAAATTATATGTTCCTGAAGTTTTAGATACATTTTTTGACAACCATTCTCTATAATCTTCGCTCAAAAATTGCCATTTCACGTAAGGGGGATTCCCAATTATATATTTGAAATTTTTTAGATCGAGTTTTAAAGCATCACCTTGAACAACATTTTTTACTTCCATTTCTCCAACCATTTCTCCAAAAGCATATGAAGTTAAGATCAAGCCAAGTTTCGTGGCAAAAACGTATTCTTCAACGATGTCAACGCCAAAAAGTATGTTTTCGATAACATAAGTAGGACTCAAATGAAAATTTTTTACGATATAATTCAAAATTCTACGCATAAAAACACCGCTTCCAGTTGATGGATCGAGAACGAATTCTCCTGAATATTCATTTCCTATTGTCAACTTGATTATGTAATCGGCAATTTTTTCAGGAGTAAATTCTATTCCAAGTGTTTTTTGTTTTCCGATTTTCATATTTCTCCAGAAGTTATCAAAATTCTTGAAAAATTCATCTTGATTTGCTTTTTTGTTTTCGAAGTCAATTTTCAAGTCAATATCTTTTAAAGATTCAATTATAATTTTATTTTTAAGGGCATTTTCAAAATGTTCTCTATTACGAGCATTAGACGCCAGAAAATCCATTATGTGCAAAGCAAGTTCGTTACTTACAAAATTGGACATATACTCACCATCCCAAAGCGATTATAGCACATGTATCATTGCGTCAACGCAATTATCATTCAAGATGTTTTATGACAAAATATAAAAGCATAGTTCATCATGGAGGCTGCAAATTGAATCAAGAAGAAAAGCGTCTTTCCGTTTTGATAGGAAATTTTGTTTCCAGAAATAGGCTAAACTTGGGATTATCTCAAGATATTTTGGCAGAAAAAGCGAATATCGATAATTCGACTTTATCTCAGATAGAAAATGGGAAAAGAATACCCAAATTGGAAACTTTTTTCAAAATTGTAGAGACTTTAAAGTATTTCTCAAGTAAGAAAAGTAATGAAAAAAAATTTCATTTCGAGAAAGATTTAAAAGAAAATTTCGAGGAGGTAGTTCAAAATATCTTACACGTTTTTGCCAATGAAGAGGACAAAGAAAAATGAAAGCAGATCTTAAAAACTACGTAGAGCAATTTCTGGAAGATTACATAAAAGGTACGTCAAAAGGTTCAATCAACAATGCAATTAGAAGTCAAAAAATAATCGATCATATTCATCAGTATGCTGTTGATTATTTAAAATCAAAAAACGTAAAAAATTCTTACATAAAAAGAAATAGAAAATGCCAAGGCTTTTTTAAAGTTAAAGAACAGGATATACTTATAACAAAATCAGATAAAAAAATATGTACAGAGCCTGAAATTTCAATAAATGTCCGTTCACAGATGAGTTCTATTCAAAAAAATTTTGATACTCTTTATGAAAGACTGATAGCAGAATCGGTCAATCTTCATAAGCAATATAAATATCTGCCATGTGGATATATTTATCTTATTCCTACACTTGGTCTCGATTCATCGGCTTTGAAAAAAGGAAAATTTAAGCCTAATGAATCTTACGATCTCGAAAAATACATATCGTCATTTTATAAAATAACTGGGAGAAAGTCTGTAAAAGGCGATGATTTCAAATATGAATCTATTGGTTTGATAATAATTGATATAAGGCCAAATAATTCTTTTGAGATTATCAATGATTTGAAATACCTTAATGAAATAGGCAGAATTTCGGATCAATTTGTTCGCGACTTCAATTCAAAGTTTATGCGTTTAGATCCGTTTAAAACAATTGATACATTACTCGAGATTTATGGGCAAAGAAATGATATCAATGAAATTATTCAAAAATAACAATCGAATTCAAAGTTTTTCAGTTGATGAGTATGACCTTTTTTCCCACTTTTTCTCTGTAAAGATTTCTTGTTCCACCTCCATGCGCTATCGTTTTTAAAGACGCAGGGCTTACAGTTGTACCGCCAAAAACTTTCACTTCGGGAAATGCTTTTGGCACCATCGGAGTGGACGGCCCTAAAAGTATTATCCTGTCGGTTTTTGCGTATTTCAATATATCGTCAAAACTTTTGTTCATCACGGTTGTGGCTGAAATCAAGAGTACGCTACATTCGGGCAGCACATTCGGAATTTCTTCGGGTGGAAGTGCCTTTTGTGGCCACGTTGTAAGCGTTCTTTCTTTTTCAAAGATGTAAAGCGTTTTTAACTGGCGCTTTATGCCACTTACCATGGGATCGAAATATCCTACCATGCCCATGACATCATCTTTGCTTAAATTCACAGCCTCCATGACATCCCCGTTCTCGTAATTTTCATCGTTAACGCACGCGTTTATCGCTGAGGTGCCCAGCGCGTTTAAAAGCACGTCCGACGAATCAAAAAGTTTTATGAATTCTTCAACACTCACACCTGTTTTGGGAAGTTCATCGTAGAGAGAACATCCCCACGGGATGGATTTTCTGTCCGTGTAAGAAACACCGGTTCTTCCATCGTCAAGAGTTACGGCACACAAACCTATACCCATCACGTAATCAACGACAGATGCACCTTTAGATTTTTCTTTGGCAATTTCTTTTAAAATATCGTATCTGTTCATTTTCAACCTCGCTTTGATTTCCATTTATAGACATGCCAAACAAAATTCAAATTTCGAATCATCGCTCCGGCAAGCGCCCCTAATGGCAGGTAGCGTGTGGCTCGTAGCACGTAGTAGAAAAGAG
>NZ_JBMFWB010000023.1:9888-28889 GCF_049965695.1 Athalassotoga sp.
TTCGTAACACGTGACGCGTAATCTGTAATCATACTGCTCACTACTCACCGATCACCATTTTAGGGCATCCTGCCCTGCGCTCACAGTGGTAAATAAGCATTCGGCTTTTAAAGTGAGTTAAGTATATTATAACGCTTTTCAAGGACAGATTCCAAAAGGGATGGCACAGGCTTATAGCCAATGGCTTATGGTAAGAGCAGACATTTCTACGTCATCCCGCACCTGATGCGGGATCGCATTCTGCCTTCAGCATTTATATGCTAAAATATAAATGGAGGTTTACGATGAACAGAGAAAAGTTAAAGGATGCTTTTGAATACTTTGAAAACAGAATGAGCAGTTGTGATCTTTGCGCGAGAAACTGTATGGTCAACAGAAAAGAGAATAAAGGCGTATGCGGCCAGGGCGTGAATGCGAAGATCACAAATGCCATCTTGCATTTCGGTGAAGAACCTCCTCTTGTCGGAGCCGGCGGGGCCGGAGCGATCTTCTTTTCAGGTTGCGGAATGCGTTGCGTGTATTGTCAAAATTTTGGTTTCAGTCAGTTGAACGTGGGAAAGGCAATAGATGATGAATCTCTTGCGGATGTTTTCATGAAACTTCAAAAAGCAGGTGCCAAAACGCTTGATCTTGTAACTCCGGAACCTCACTTAAGGGCAATTTTACATGCGCTTATCATCGCTTCTGAAAGTGGATTCAATCTTCCCATTGTCTTTAACACGTCAAGTTATGTCAACGTTGAAACTTTAGCGCATCTTGATGGCATAGTCGATATCTATCTTGCCGATATTCGCTACACAGATGACGAAATGGGAAAGAAATATTCGCTTGTCCCGAATTACTGGACTGTTACGCAAAGATCTCTGAGGGAGATGTACAGGCAGGTTGGCCCGTTTAAGGAAGAACGGATGAGCGGTCTGATAGTAAGGCATTTGATACTGCCCAACAGAATTGCCGGAAGTGAAAAAGCAATGAGATTTATCGCCGAGGAGTTGTCGATGTCTGTTCCTGTTTCTTTGATGTCGCAATATTTTCCCGTTTACAAGGCTTTGAAAATGAAAGAAATTTCCAGAAAAATTGACGACGATGAATACATCGAAGCACTTGATATGCTTGAGAAATACAATTTGGAAGGTTGGTACCAGCCTTTGCATGAAAAGATGAAAGGCGTTTACGCAAAATCCATTGAGAGGTGATGATCATGTTTTCATATTTTAATCCGGTCGATCTGAGATTTGGTGAAAATGCCGTCTCAAATGTTGACTTCACGTTGTACGGGAAAAAGGCTTTTATAGTCACGGGAAGAAGCGGATCCGCAAAGAAAAACAATGCTATCAAGGATCTCCTGAGCGTGCTTGATGCGAAAGGTATATCCCACGAATTTTTCAGCGAAGTTGAAGAAAATCCGTCTTTTGAAACCGTTGACAGAGGCGCAGAATTGTTTAAGGCAAAACATTGCGATTTTGCGGTTGGGATAGGCGGCGGAAGTCCGATGGATGTGGCCAAGGCAATCTCCGCCGGCGCAAAGATGGGGAAAAAAGTTGCCGATCTTTACGCTATAAAGGACAGCATATCATGTTATCCGGTGATAGAAATAACGACAACGTCCGGCACCGGCAGCGAGGTCACACAGTATTCCGTTTTAACTTCTCCGGATGATAAAAAACTCGGTCTGAGGACGAATAAACTCTTTCCAACGGTTGCAATCGTAGATCCAAGGTATACACTCACGATGCCCGCAGACGTCACTATTTCGACGGGTCTTGATGCTCTCTCACAACTTGTGGAGAGTGTGATTTCAAAGATAAGCACACCTTTGACCGATGTGATCGCTGTCAAAGGCATAGAATTGATAAAAATGTCTTTGCCCGAAGTGGTCAAAAAAGCCTCAAGTCTTGAACACAGATCGAATGTCGCCATGGCCGCGACTTTTTCTGGCCTTACGATATCACAAACGGGCACGACGATAGTTCATGCGCTTGGATATCCCATAACATCTCATCTTGGCATACGCCATGGCCTTGCGAATATGCTGACCTTGTGCCAGATCGTTAAAAACGCCCAGAGGTTTGATCCGGAAAGGGTAAAGATCGCGACCGCACCTTTTGGAGGTGCCAATGGACTGTGCGAATTCATAGATTCCGTTTATCCAAAGCCTAAATTGAAATTAAGCGAGAAAGATGCAGAAATTTTTGCGAGAGAAATCGATCTTAAGGCCGGTCAGGTGTTAAATACTCCGGGAAATTACGATTTTGGATTCGTAAAAGAAATTTACAGATCGCTTTGATGAAAACACCGGGATCGCATTGGAGTCCTTAAAGGCGATTCCGGTTCTTCGACCGGAATGACAAACGTGCGAAGGATATCTGCGGTAGCCAACGATATTTCATATTTAAAGTTGATCAAGTATAGATGTAAACCACCGCATGGCGAAGAAAGTAAAATGAAGAACGAAAAAGACCGCTTGAAGCGGTCTTTTCATTTCAGAAAATCGTACATGCTCGATGTTTTAAAATCAGATTTAGGCGCTTTTATTTGCTTTGGACGATCCGGCGAGATCGCAAAGAGATTGTCTTCGAGCACCTCATCTTTTTCTGTCGTTATTCTCACACCAAAGGCCGGCTTTTCTGTCTTTATCGTTAGAGTATCACCGGACTTCTCAAATGTGATGTACGGATCTTCAAGTTTGATCTTTCTTAGATTCGCAAATACTTCATGATTTTCAAAGACTTTGTTGCCAGCCTTTAGCCTTACAAAACCAATTGCCTCGGCCAGATTGTCCGAAAATCTGAAATTATCAACGTTGAGGACTGAATCGGACGGAATTCTTACATCGTAAGATTTCTCCATCAACTTTTTGCCATTAAAAGTCCACAGATCAAATTCGAGATGACCCTCTATCGTTTCCGAATCGTTGACCACGACGATTCTCAACTCGTCTCCGTCATTTTTTATCAAAGGCAAAAGTTCTGCGTAAAATCTTTTCGTGTAGTAGTAAAGTGCCTTTGGCCTTTTGAAGTAATCGATGGATGACCAACTGAAAACGGGCCATGAATCGTTTAACTGCCAGTAGAGGGTACCGGCGGTTTTGTACTTTCTTTCTCTCCAGTGATCGACGCCGGTCTTTATTGCCTCTGCTTGATTTATCTGGGAAAGGTAGATTATCGAGTCAAAGTTCTTGACATTTCCAAAGTGGTTGTGGATGAATTTCATTATCCTTTCAGGCCCTTCTACCTGTTTGTTGTGGCGAACCATCACATCGCTGAAGATCTCTTTTTCGGACTTTTTGGCAAAGAAATCGACAGTTTTTGGATCTGGCGCTGATTGAAATCCGAATTCGCTCACAAACCTTGATTTGTCGACGAGATATCCTTTGTAATCGACCCAGTTAGACCATACATTCCAGACATGTCTGTCTCCGGCCTCATCGGAATTCGCCTTGCTTCCACCGTACGGGCTCGATGGCCAGTATGGACGGGAAGGATCTTCTTCTGCACATATTTTGGGAAGGTCCTGCAAATACAGTACATTCCCTAAATGCTCGCCGTTGTGTTTGTGATTGTAGTTCCATTCTTCAAAGCCCCAGTTGTTTTCGTTATTTCCGCACCACAAAACTATGGACGGATGGTATCTCAATTTGACAACGTTGTATTTTGCCTCTTGGCCGGCAAGTTTTCTGAACCATTCCAAATTATCCGGATATTCGGCACAGGCAAACATGAAATCCTGCCAGACGGTTATTCCGAGTTCGTCACATTTTTCGTAAAATCTTTCATTTTCATATATGCCACCGCCCCAGACTCTCAGCATGTTCATGTTTGCATCGGAGGCCATCTCAAGCAATCTGTCGTAGTCCTCATTTTTAAGCCAACTTAAAATGTTATCCGACGGAATCCAGTCTGCGCCTTTGGCAAAGATGCGTCTTCCGTTTATTTCAAAGATGAAAGACTCTCCCTCTGCGTCCTTTTCCTGGATGATCTTCACAGTCCTTAAGCCTATGCACTTTTTCTCGGACGATATCTCTTTTTTGCCATCGAAAAGTTTGAATTCAAAGTCATGAAGTACACTTTTTCCATACCCTCTCGGGTACCACAATTCGAGATCTCCGCGTTCAAACTTTCCTTCGAAAAGATAGCCTTCATTCCCTGCCCGAACAGGGTAATCACCGACCTCTTTTTTGTCGACAAAGACTTTGACTGTGTAATTTTTATTCTCAGTTAATCTGACATATCCTGTAACTTTGACAGCGTCGATGTCTTCCAAATAAGCAGTCGATCCTTCGAGATAAGCATCGTCTCTTTCTTCTATGTAAATCTTTTTCCATATGCCGGATGTTGCGATCCTTGCGCCCCAGTCCCATCCGTAAGAATACTGGGCTTTTCGAATGTACGGTCTGGCACTTTCTTCTCCTGAGTTAAGTTTCCCGTAATTTCGCTCGAGCGCTTTGGGCACTTTTATTGGGGATAATATCTTTACTCTTATCGTGTTCTTGCCGATCTTCAAAAGGTCTTTGACCGGAAATCTGTATCCGATAAACATGTCCTCGCATTTTCCGGCGAATTTTTCGTTGACGTAGACCTCGGCAAGCGTGTCTATGCCTTCTATGACAAGATCGCAATATTTCTTATCGAGTGTTTTTACTTCAAAATCTTTAGAATATTCCCATGACTTCTCTTCAAGCCTTCTGAAGAGTGTCTCGTTTTCTCCGATGTACGGATGGGGCATGAGTTTTAAATTCACAAGGTCGCCCTGCACGGTGCCGGGCACTGTGCCTTCGAATTTGAACTTTCCTTCGTCATCGGCAACCTTCCATTTTCCGCAAAGGTCTATCATCTTATCTCCTTCATTCAACGGCGTTTTTGGATATGACATTCGCGTACCATTTCGCGCTGTCTTTCAAAATTCTCTTTTGCGTCTTGTAATCAACGTAGGTTATTCCAAATCTCTTTGAATATCCTTGAGCCCACTCGAAATTATCCATCAAAGACCACACGAAATACCCTTTTAGTTTAACTCCATCTCCGATTGCCTTGTGAGCCTGAGAGATGTGTTCTTTGAGATAATCTATTCTCTTTTGATCGTGGACCGCGTTATTTTCAACTTTGTCATCGAATGCGGCACCATTTTCGGTCACGTAAACTTCTTTGGGATTGTATTCGTCCTGAACACCTTTGAGGATTTTGTAAAATCCTTCAGGGTATATTTCCCATCCCATCTCGGTTTTCGGAAGGTCGCGACCCATTATCTTTACACCCATCGGTGAGGATGGATCGGCTTTGACGACGTCTCCGGAATAGTAATTGATCCCGACGAAGTCTATCGGTTTTTTGATATCTTCCATGTCTTTTTCGTATCCTTTTGGCAGGAATTCTCTCTCAAAACTTTCAATATGTTCCGGATATTTTCCCTTAAAGATTGGATTCAAAAAGAGAGGATAATTGGAAAATTCATGTGTCACCGTCGCGGCAATGACATCCTGCGGAGAATTCGATGCAGGATCGTGAGAACTATTCGAAAGAGTTATGCCTATCTTTCCATTTATTCCTTGCGATCTGAAAGCATCGACTGCTTTGGCATGTGCCCTCAATTCGTTGTGGGCAACGGCAAAGGCTGCATACATGTCACGCATACCAGGCGCATGTTCACCGTACATGTGGCCTATGAAGGCCATAACCCATGGCTCGTTTAACGTGATCCAATGCTTGACCCTGTCTCCGAATCTCTGGAAGAGATAATCGGCGTAATCTCCAAACCAGCAGGCAATGTCCCTGTTGGTCCAGCCACCGATGTCCTGAAGGGCTGCGGGCAAATCCCAGTGATATATCGTCACGAAAGGTGTTATATCTTCTTTCAGAAGTTCATCTATGACTTTGTTGTAGAAATCGACACCTTTTTCATTTATCTTACCTTTGCCATTCGGGAAGATCCTCGACCATGAGATCGAAAATCTGTATCCTTTGAGTCCTAAAGACTTCATGAGTTTGATGTCTTCTTTGTACCTGTTGTAGTGATCGCACGCGACGTCTCCCGTTTCTCCATCATGCGTTGTGCCCGGCGTGTGAGAGAATCTGTGCCATATAGACGGACCTGCACCATCCGCAAGAGGTGATCCTTCGACCTGATAAGAGGCCGTTGCAGACCCCCAGACGAAATCCTTTGGAA
Source organism: Athalassotoga sp. (assembly GCF_049965695.1). Taxonomy (NCBI): domain Bacteria; kingdom Thermotogati; phylum Thermotogota; class Thermotogae; order Mesoaciditogales; family Mesoaciditogaceae; genus Athalassotoga; species Athalassotoga sp. The sequence continues at coordinate 16,051 of NZ_JBMFWB010000023.1, forward strand.
ATTTTTTCTCAGCCATTGTAATTTCTCCTTTCTATTGTGTTTTCTCTGCCCCATTTTCCGAAATTAATCGTTTTATACTCTAAATTCACTTTAAAAGCTCTGAATGCTTATTTACCGTAGCGGAGGGCAGGATGTCCTCGGGATGGCCGACGCTGCGCAGCGAGGACCAGACATCGAGGGGGCGCCTGCCGGAGCGATGATTCGTAATTTGAATTTTGTTTGGTATATTTGCCCCGCGCCACCAGCGGCTTTTAATTGTCCATTTTCAATTTTTAATTCTCAATTTTCAATTTATTCTACCCGTTACCTGCTACCCGCTGCCTTTATTTCACCACTACCTTTGTGACATCAGAATTCCACGCGTAATTCGTGCCCCATCCGCCGCTGAAAACTCCGACTTGGACTGAATATGTACCGGACGCTGGCAAGGTGAAATCATACGTCAACGTCATCGATTGTGATGGAGAAAGATTGGCATTTTGATCGAACTGCTGCCATACTTTCTGATTTGCCGCGTTGTGAATCTCAACATCTATTATACCGTTATTTAGATATCCAAGATCAGATGTGTTTGTAACCGTTACGGATATCACACCATTCTCTCCGATGCCGAGTTCGGCAGGCTTAACGCTTCCGGTTATCGAAAAAGACGGTGCCGGCGGAATTGCAACGGTAAACTGTGCTGCTTCGTTGGAAGACGAGAAGAGATTTGTCATGGATCGATCGAACAAGAAAGATTTAACGGTGTATATGTCCGGTGCATTTGGAGCAGTCCAGTTCCAATTAACTTTGTAAGATCCGTTTGCGCCGATCGAGACATCGGGAATTGTTTTTTGTCCTACCATCTTACCGGAAGAGTTGTATATCTCCATTTCTATTACTCCGTTTGAGATATTTCCGAATTTGTTCGTGAAGGTTGTCTCTATCTGTTCACTCCGACCCGGTGTAAGTGTTGTGCTTGAGATGGTCGTGTTTTGCATGACCTGAGGCCCCACGATTTTTACGATATGCTGTGGCCTCATGACTATCACGTTTATAGAATAAGGTGCAACCTCTATCGGTGATGAAAGTTGAATGGTTTTACTTACAATTGATTCCATCGCCCCTCCGATGCCGTTTCCCATACCGTAGACGTATTCGGTGGCATTATCTTCAGATCTGAATCCGATAAGATTGAAATTCACATCGTAAGCCTTTGACGGATCCGTATTGACGATCATGATGGCAAGGTCTCCGTTTGTATGTTTAACGGCATAAACGTTGACAAGGTTTTGATCCGAAAAAATTCCAACTATCGTATCATCCGGCCCGGCAAGATATTTGAGCATCTCATAGCCGAAATAATCCGGGAACGGGGTGTTGTTCGGAGGTTCAACGGTTGATGTACCAAAATTAGAATTATTTGATAGCAATCCATAATCTCCGTAATTCGTATTTCCGTAAAGTTTGTCGCTGTTGTTGTCATTTGTCAGCGCGTTGTTGTGAAGTGTCCACCAGTCAACGTTATCAACGCCACCCGTAAGCCAGTTCATGTAATCGTTGACCAAAAAGAGAGCATTCACAAGACTTGTCGTTTGCTTACCGGGATTGTAAGAGACGGAATTCGTCTCCGTCACGAATATACGTATATGATCTGCATTTGGACCTGCGTAATCTCTTACTTCCTGTTTAAGTTTAGCGAGCATGTCGGGTATCTGGTTTGTCGAGGCCAAAAGTCCGCTGTCAGATTCATTGCCCGGGTTTTGTGCGTACCAGTGGACTATCACAAAATCTATGTAATCTCCGGCAGTTTGCAAAACCACTTTGTTCCAGTCCGGACTCTGTCCCCACGGCCAGTTGTACGGGCATGTCAGAACTGCCCCGATCTTTATATTCGGATCGACGGCCTTCATGGCCTTTGCAAAGGCTATGAAGTTCTCGGCATACGTCTGTGGGCCTTTTGCAGCGTGAAGATCGGTCTCCCAATTCGCACCGTACGTGTTATTTCCGTACACTTCATTTCCTATCTCCCAGTATTTGACATCGTAATTGTGATCGATGTTTGCATACTTGACCCACGCTGCGGCCTCTTGAGGATCTCCTCCAGCCGTTCCTGAGAAGTTCGTGCCGTAATTAACCGTGATCAACGCCTGCGCACCGATTTGATTTACAAGTTTCATGAAGTTGTCGAAGTTGTTTTGGGGATCAACGTAAGGGAAATCCTGACCCGGAACTGTCGAATTCGTTTGCCAGTCATACATATCCGAAAAACTTCCGCCCGGGAATCGCAAAACTTTCACATTTAAATTTTCCAGTAACCCGGGTATGGCACTGTCTAAAAGGTGCCAGTCCCATGCGGCCGTGTTCAGACCAAATGCAGTTTGAGGTAAAGTGACAATTTCTGCCGCCGTGTTGACCGTGATCGAAACATTCGCCAAACCAAAGACGGCAAATGCCAGCAATGCAAAGAAGATCAACCATTTTGACATTCAAATCATCCCTTTCGTTTCAATTTTTTTCACAGAAGACCTTTCGATAAACTTAAAGGGCACAACGATGTTGTAGCCTACTTTCGAGCCGGTAGATTCGAACCTGTTTATGAGATTTTTTATCGCGGTAAGGCCAAGTTCGCTTCTGGGCTGTTCTATCGTCGTTAGTGGTGGAACGGAATATTTCGAGATATACGTGTTGTCGAATCCAACAACGGAAATCTCATCGGGCACCGATATGCCGAGATCGTTTAAAGCGCTTATGACTCCGAAGGCTAATATGTCGTTGAATGCAAAGATGGCCGTAACGCTTTTGCCGTTGTCTTTTATGAATTTTTTTGTTAAATCGTATCCTGTGTCGAGATCCGAAAAATTTCCATCGGTGATGTACAACTCGACATCGTCATTTTTTTCTTTGAATTTAAGAACACCATTTTTTCTGTCGATGGAAGATTGAAATTCTTTTCCGCCGGTTACAAGCAAAACCTTTCTGTGTCCCATCGAATAGAGATATTTCATCATGGTAAATGTCGCTTTCTCGTTGTCTATCGACACACCCGTTATGTTGAGATCTCCTATTGGATCTCTCCAGTCAACCGCAACTATGGGTATTCCTATTTTCATGAGTTTTTGAACGCTGTTTAGATCCGGTGTACATGCGATTATACCGTCAAGACGACGGCTCATGAAAAAGTCGAAGGTCATGTCTTCCCAGTTTTCCACTTTATTGGTAACGCTTACGACAGTTTCGTATCCTTTCTTACTCGCGTAGGTTACCATCGCGTTGACTATTTCACCGTAATAGTAACCCCCAAGGTCCGGCACTATGATTCCGATACTGTAAAGTATCTGCGATCTCATGGCCTTTGCAAATGTCGAAGGCTTGTAATTGAGCATTTTTATGGCTTTTGCTATATTTTTTCTTTTGTCTTCGGCTATCGGGGCTGTTGAATTTAGGTATCTTGATACCGTTGAAACAGATACATGGGCTAAGTGTGCGACATCAACTATTGTGACTTTTCCCGACTGGGATCGAATCATCTGATTTCACTCCTTCCGCCGCATAACGCTGTTAACTTGAAAAGCGAAATGCGCAAAAATATCCTTGAATTCTTAAAAAGATTCATTGTCCCTATTGAAACATTCATGATCATCTATCCTTACAATCATGATAATTTTAGTGTGAAAATGTTTTCAAATAAAATTGTTTTTGCTGGCAAAGTTATTCTTATTTTACCAAATAAATTGAAGTGAAATCAATTTCTTGATATGCCTTAGAATCTCAAATGATATTGAAACATTGATGGCACATGGCAAGAAAGAGACATTAGAGATTGGGGAGTAGAGAGACAGTGACGAGTGACGTGTGATCGGTAACGAGTAATCAGCAAAACAGCACGTGGCGGGTAGCCGGTAGCACGTAGAAAAGGCGGATGGAGGCGGAGAGCATGATGCCGCGAGATGGCCTTCGCAGCGCAGCGAGGACGAGACATTGAGTAGGGCACCTGCCGGAGCGATGATTCGGAATTTAAAACTGGTTCAGTATAATAACTATTGCAAACAAAAACGAGTGGTGGCAAAATTGCATGAGAAAGTCGCAAATCAAAGGAGAGATTTCTTACACAAGTTAAGCAATCGGATAGCCAACGATTACGATGTGGTGTGTATAGAAGATCTCAACATGAAAGCGATGGGACAGTGCTTAAATCTTGGAAAGAGCGTTTTCGACAATGGGTGGGGGATGTTTACAACTTTTCTCAATTACAAGTTAGAAGATAAAGGCAAAGTGCTTGTAAAGGTAGGTAAATGGTATCCGAGTTCCAAGACTTGCAGTGTATGTGGATATGAAAAAGAAGAGTTGAGCCTGAATGAGAGAGAATGGGAATGTCCAAACTGTCATACCATCCATGACAGGGACATAAACGCTGCGATAAATATAAAACACCAAGGGATACACATGCTTGGTTATGATGAGAACCGTGGGGCACACGGGGATAGCTCGTTGATACTTAGCACAGTGGTGCTATTGAGCGAGAAGCCCTCACTTCTATAAGTGTGGGAGCATGTCACGAAACTTCGAATTCATTTCATCGATTCTTTTTTCAAGATCGGCTAAAGTTAACGTTTTCAATCTTTCGATGTTGGGATTTGATATCTCGAATTTGTCCATTTCGATCTGTTTCATGACTTCTTTTACGTATTCATCTGGTTTCGGGGCGGTTAATTCGAATCCCATCTTAGCCCTTTTTAATCTGCCTTCTTTGTTTAATTCGGTGTCAAGCGCAGGTGGAAGAATTTCAAAAACTTTCACGGTGGTTCTGGCAAGTTGGTATCTTAAAGATTGACTGAAAGAATGAATTGCGGCTTTTGTGGCACAATAAATTGGGAAACTTGCCATTGGAGTTATTGCCAGTCCAGACGAGATGTTAATTATCGCTGATTCTGGCTGTTTCATGAGATATGGGATAAGCATAGCGCTAAGGTGAATCGGTGATTCAAGGTTAATTCGAATTTCATCCTCACCAACAAGGCCTTCAAGTCCTTTTGTCAGATCGACATCTTTTTGGATGCCTGCGTTGTTGACAAGTACGTTCAGGTTTTTGAAACTGTTAGTTACCCATGAAACAAGCGTTGCCCGTTCGTAAACATTTGAAAGATCGCATTTTCTGATATTAACCTGATGGTACCTGCTTTTGACTTCAAGCAGTTTAGACTCTCTTCTGCCACAAATGATGACGTCATTTCCAGAAGACAAAAAATATTCTGCCATCGCAAGGCCTATACCACTGCCTCCGCCGGTTATCAAAACTGTATTTCCCGACAATTTCATTTTGTCACCTCTTTTTCATCTTGCAACTCTTGGGTAAAGCATTCCCCCGATCAAAACAAGCCCTGCTGCCGTGAGAGATATAACGCCAAAGTCCAGTACGAGAGGGTACGTCGAATTGTAATTTGCAAGCATTAAGGCACGCAAAGCATCCACTTCGTAACTTAGAGGATTTAGCCTTGCTATGATCTGAAGCCATACAGGCATCATGGAAATCGGATAAATGGCGTTACTTGCAAAAAACATGGGCATCGTGAGCAATTGACCTATTCCCATGAAACGTTCTCTTGTTCTGACAAGGCAGGCTATCACTAAAGAAAAGGTTGAAAATAACACGGCACTTATTATAACCACAAGCACAACGCCGGCTACCGCAAGCAAATTTCCGTTCATCTTAACTCCAAGGATAAGAGAAAAGATGTAAATTATCAAAGCCTGAGAAAGACCTCTTATACTTGCCGAGAGCGCCTTTCCAAGTACAAGAGAAAATCTCGGAGTGGGGCTTGCAAGAAATTTGTGGACAATTCCGAGGTCTCTTTCCCATATTATGGATATGCCATAAAAGATCGAGATGAAAAGCACGCTTTGTGCAAGAATTCCGGGTGCCATAAAATCTATGTAGGGAACATTCCCTGTTGGAATTGCCCTGATTTTCGTGAACACCTCTCCGAAAACCAAAAGCCATAACAATGGTTGAACGGCACGCACGACGAGATCTGTCGGATCATGTCTGAGTTTTCTCGCCTCGAGTTCCGCTATGGTGAAAGTTTTCACCAAAAAGCCGGAGAAAACATTCCTTTTACCCAAGTCTTTTTGCAATATTCCTTGCTCTTGCGCTGTCACGATAACTGCCTCCCAAATCAAGCGTGCTGCCACTGTAATAAGCAAAAACATCGTCAAGTGTGGCATTCGCTTTGTCAATAGAAGTCTTAAGTTCCTGAACCGTTCCAATGGCTGCGACTTTCCCGAGATTCATGATCGCAATTCTATCACAAAAACTGTCTGCTTCTTCCATGTAATGTGTGGTCATGAAGATCGTCATGTTAAGTTCCTTTCTTAATTTCATTATATGTTCCCAGACGATCTGCCTTGCCACAGGATCGAGCCCCACCGTTGGTTCATCAAGAAACAATACCATTGGATGATGAAGCATTGCTTGTGCAACTTCAAGTCTTCTTATCATACCACCAGAGTAATTTCTGACAAGTTTGTTCGCGTGGTCAGTCAAACCCATGAAGTCAAGTACATCGAAAATCCTTTCTTTTCTTATTTTGGCAGGTATATCGTAAAGTTTGGCGAAAATCAAAAGATTCTCGTATCCTGTCAAAGTTCCATCTGCAGAAAGTGCTTGCGGTACGTATCCTATAACCCTTCTGACTTTTGATGCTTCATGAACCACGTTAAAGCCGTCGACGAAGGCTTCACCGGATGTCGGAGGTAAAAGTGTCGTTAAAATCTTGACCGTTGTCGTTTTTCCGGCCCCGTTAGGGCCTAATAAGCCAAAGATCTCACCGCTTTTAACTTCCAGAGAGATGGAATCAATGGCTTTTAACGTTTTAAACTCTTTTACCAGAGACTTGATCTCTATTATTGCCAAATTAACCGCCCCCATTGATAACACGCAATCACTTCAAGTATAGCAATCTTTCATTTCAAGAGTTTTGACTTTTGATGTTTCGAAATGTTTCAAAAATTTCATATCGATTTCACATCGGTGATATACTTGATCAACTTTAAATATGAAATATCGTTGGCTCCGGCATTCGCCCTTCGGTGTCTGGTCCTCGCGTTGCTGCGGAGGCCACCTCGCGGCATCATGCCCTCCGCCAAACTCAAAAATTGTGTTTCACTTTTAAAAAAGGTTTAGGATATAATAGAAAATGGTTTATGGCAGACGGCGAATAGAAAAAAAGTAAGTAACGCGTGAACAGACAAAGACAAAAGGCAACCGGTGAAAAAATTGATATGGAAAAAGTAGATATTTTCATAGGGCCACCATCTTCGGGAAAGACCGAAAGGATGATCCAAGAAATTTCAAAATTAAACCCTTTTGATTACACTTTCATAGGAAGCCAGGGTGAGTTTGTAAAATTCGCGGCTTATATGGCCACTGAAATCGTAGGATCGATAAACAGATCGTCTTTCAAAACGGTTGACCAGTTTGCAGTTGAAACGGTGAAGCGACAAACCGATCTTATCTTTGCCGATAGACCTCTTAAACTTACAATTCTCACTTCTGTAATAGAAGACATGGCTTCAAGGAATCTTGATCTGCCTGAAGAGATAAAAAACGAGGCAGCAGTAGTCAGACATAGATCAACCGTTGAAAAACTTTTATCCCTTATCGATGACGTTAAAACTTACATGAAAGAAGATGAATTCGAAGAGGCCGAGACAAGACGGGATATGTTCATATCAGGCGTGATCAAAAGATTTGAAAGCAAGATGAAATCCATGAAACTATTCGATACTTACGACGCTTACAGGATGATCGCGGATGGAGAGATTAAAACCGGTGGTAAATATCTTTTCATAGACGGCTTTTACGATTTCACGCCTGTCGTTGCGAAATTTTTCAGGGCCGTGATCTCTGATTTTGAAAAGACATTCATAACGGTTACCGATGGTGACATTTTTGAACGCGGAACGTCCACGATCCTCAAAACTGTTGAGATCTTTTCATGTAAAAAAACAGAGATGAAATTTTCAGGTACTCCCGTCGCTCAGGGATTGTTTTTCGGAAAAGGAGACGGAGTCAAAATTCATGCGTTCGAAAAGCCCAACGACGAGATCGAATGGGTATCCAAAAAGGTAAAAACACTCTTGATGAACGGTAAAAAGGCTCAGGATTTCGAGATCGTCGTGAAATCTGAAAATAACGGCTATATAAAGGCCATTGAGGATAAATTGGGAGAGTATGACATAGATGTTTCTTACCTTGGAAAGAAAAGTCTCAACCAAAGTACTTCCGTGCAAAAGGTTATGTTGCCGCTAAGGGTCGTAACGGGAGGATATCCACAGGATCTGCTTATGAGCATGATCATGGCAGGATTTAGCGATAACACGGCATTCAGTTTTGTATACGACAGATCCCATCTTAACAGGGGACCTTTGCGATTATCATATAAATCGAGAATGGATGATTGGAACAGAAGGCTTGAAAATTTTGCGAAATACCTTTCCAGGATGAAAACACTCATCTCCGAAGACGATGAATTTCAAGATCGATCTTTGGACGATCTTCAAAGAATGCAGGAACTTGTTGAGGATGCCAAAAAAACCGTCAAAAATCTTTTTGATTTTTTGATCAAATTCGAAAATGCGGTTTTCGTTGACGATTACTCGAAAGCCTTTGAAGAAGCAATACAAATCATCGGTGCCGATGTGCCGGATGAAGAAAAAGAGGCGCTCGATCAATTCACAGACTTAATCTGGGAAATTGAAAGCGTGCTTAATTTCGCAGGTATAAAGGAAATAAGCGGTTCCGATTACAGGTATTATTTAGAACTTCAAATAAAAGACAGAACTTACGTGCCTTCAAGGGAAAAAAGCGGGGTGAGAATTTCGGATGTGATCACATCGAGGTTCAGTCATGCGCCTTTGAAGATATTCGTTGGATTCACAGATGGAAATTATCCGGAATTTCATCCGAATTACTTTTACAATTCCATAGAAGAAGAAAAGCATTTCGGAACAAACAGAAATTTAAAAAGGCTTTTAGACGACAGGCTCGATCTTTACACGGCGATGGCTCAGGCAAAAGAGGTGTACCTTACGATGCCGCAGGCAACGCAGGAAGGCGTGAAAATTCTTCCGTCGATGTACCTTGTGGATCTGGAAGAAAAATTTGGTATGCCCCAAAAGCCCGAAACTTATCCTTCCATGAGCCTTCAAGAAGCGACAATCTCTTACGCGAAATGGGCCAGATGGAACGGAAGAAACGCTGAAATCGAAAATAAACTCGATGTGATGATTCAAAAATCTAAAACCATGTCAGTTAAAGATCCTGCCAATCTTGAGTATTGCAAAACGCTTTCAAAAGCACCCGTGAGTTTTTACAGGTATTTCTCTTACAAAACATGTCCTTTGAGGTATTTTTTCTCTTATGCGATGAAACTTCCACAGGCGATCATATACGATCTCGATCTGAACAGTCTTGAACTGGGAACGGTTTATCATAACTCTTTGAAAAGACTTGTAAAAGCAGGCAGGAAGCATCTCAGAGATCTGACAAGTGAAGAATTGAAACAGACTGTTCAACAGGTTTTGAGTGAAGAACTTGGGAAAATGAGTTTTTTCGAGCCAGAAATCTTTGAGATAAACCTTTTGAAATTCACAAGTGTGATCGTGAATTATCTTGAAAAAGTCGAATTTCCAGAAGAGATAGACGGAAGAAACAGAAATTTGAAAGCCTACAAAATCTACAAAACAGATCATGGCTTTGATTTTTTCAACCCGCGCGAATTTGAATTCACCTTTACCGGTATGGAAGAGGCAAAGATCAATGATATGGACTTTTCGGGACGTATAGACAGGATCGATGAATGCGAATCGGGTCTTATGATAATCGACTACAAAAGCAAAAACGCGGGAGAAAAAGCACAACTTGCGCTTTATTCGAACATATGCGAAAAAGTCTTCAAGATACCGGTCATTCAATCTGCCTTTATCGTTGTGGAAGATGCGAAAATAGTCAACATGATGGATCGCGATAAGATACAGGAAACATGGAACGATCTGATCGAAAGCGTGAAGGATTTCATCAAAGGTGTTACAAACGGAGACTTTACCCCGCAAAGTTGCAAAGACAACTGTGAAAGATGCGATTTTAACCAGATCTGCCCTGTGAGGTGGCCAGATGGAACTTTCAAATGTTCAAAATGAAATTTTCAGATCGACGGATAACCTGATCGTAACCGCAGGAGCCGGCAGCGGGAAAACGCGCGTACTCGTTGAAAAGTACGTAAAGGTATTCGAAGAAAATCCCGATTTAAGAATGGATCAGGTCGTAGCCATAACTTTCACCGAAAAGGCTGCAAGAGAAATGAAGGACAGGATAACAAAAAAAATAGATGAAAGTATATCTCTCGGTAAAACAGTCGATCTTTACTTGAGGATTAAAAGAGAATTGCCCTTTGCAAGGATATCGACGATACATGCCTTTTGCTCGAGAATCATACGCGAGAGCGCACTTTACGCGAATGTCGATCCTGATTTTAACGTCGTAAGCGGTCTTGCATCTTCCAGAAGAATTTCAAAACTCGTTGAATCTTACATGGTAAACAACGTAAAAGAGATGAAAAAACTCTTTGAAATAGATCCGACGATCGCATTTTCGGATCTGCGCGAATGGTTTGAAGATGCCATAATCAAAAGAACCAGCGATGATATTATGCCTGTAAAGATAAATGATGATCTCAAAGAGATCTTTTTGGATCACGCAAAAAAACTCATAGAAGAATACGAAAAAATGGCAAAAGAAGAATCCACGCTTGATTTTGAAGATTTGCTCATCATGACGAAAGCCTTGCTTTCGGACGATTCCGAATTAAGGAACAGATATTCGTATTATTTCAGATACATCTTCGTGGATGAGTTTCAGGATACGAATAAAATTCAAAGTGAAATAATAGAACTTTTAAGATCCGATTTGAACAGGGTATGGTACATAGGAGATCCAAAACAGTCCATTTACGCTTTCAGAGGCGCAGATGTGGGCGTCTTTTTAGATATAACAGAAAGATCGCAAGACAAAAACATTTCAGTCAAAGAGATGAATGAAAATCACAGATCAAAACCAAATCTCGTGAAATTTTACAACAGATTCTTTTCGAAAGTCTTCAACGGAAGGATAAGATATTCAGATCAAATATCGCAACAAAGTGATGAAGAAAAACGTGTGATACTTTTAGATAACTTCGGATCTGAAAAAGCCTATCCGGCAAGGATGATAGAGGCCAAATCGATTGCGGGCATGATAAACGAATTCATATCCAAAGGTCATGCACTTTCAGATATCACAATACTTTTGAGATCGATGGGAGACGTATGGGCAATAGAAAATGAACTTGTCGAAGATAAAATACCATATCACGTGATAGGAGGAAAAGCGTTTTTCAGCAGAAAAGAGGTGCTTGCACTTGATAATCTGATGGCCGTCATACTCGACCCTTACGACGTAAGCGCCATGACAGGCCTTTTGATGTCTCCGTTCTTCAATTTGACGATAGATGAAATTTTAGAACTTAAAAGAAAAGACAAATTCATATATGATACTTTAAAAATCGATTATCCCCAAATACACGATCTTATAGAAAAATTGGTGCGGATCAAAAACACCGTAGATGCTTCAAAGATCATCAAAATGGCGATAAACGAAACACGCTATCTGGGTAAAATAGCGCTTCAAAAAGATGGAGACAAAAGCATCGCAAACATCATGAAATTCATAGAGACACTTGATTCTTTCGATTTACCCTCATGGGACATAAATGGCATTCACAAGATAATGGAAAAAGGATTGGGAGAAAACGAGGAAGAGGCCTCTGCGCTTTCAGAGGAAGAAAATGTGGTCAAAATAATGACGGTTCACAAGTCAAAAGGTCTCGAATTTCCGATCGTCATAATGGCCCAGATGTCAAAAAAACCAAAAGATGACGGAGAGACCGAAGAAGAGATGGAAGAGGAAAAAAGGTTGCTTTACGTTGGAATGACGCGGGCAGAGGAATATTTAGTTTTAAGCAAGGAAAACGTGTTTGGCAACAAACACGGAGAAAGCACGTGGATGGAAACTTTATCCGATTTTGGTTTCATAAGCAGCGGCAGATGGTCAGTTCCGGACGGGATGGATGATATCGTCGAAATAAAACAATCATCTCCGAAAAAATGGGACAACGAGATCGTTTCGCCTTTTACTTTCGATGAATCATATTTAGTCGTGCCTGATGTCGAAGTTGAAAAGCAGATTTACAACGTAACCGAATTATTCGAAAAGAAATCGAGCGCGAGTTCAAAGACGACTGTTTATGGAAACATAGCCCATGAGATATTCGAACAGGTAGGCATTCGGAAGTTAAAAGAGGTGCTTAAAAGACCACTTTTCAGCGTTTATCCCTCCGAAATGGTAGAAGATGTGAAAAAGACGATTTCGAAATTCGTCGATGATCCGCTCGTGACGGAAATCGAAAATTCCAAAAACGTCATCAGCGAACTGGCAATAGAGATTGACATTCCTGAAATCAGCATACAGATGATCGGAAAGATAGACAAAGTGACGGATGAAAGGATAATCGACTTTAAATACTCCTATTATTCAGAGGAAAAATTGAAAGATTACGAATTTCAAGTGAAAATTTACATGATGGCATATCGCAAACTGACAGGCATCAAAAAAAGCGGTGTGATTTTCTTTTTGAAAGACGGCAAAAAAATCTCCGTAGATTATCACGATGAATCTGAACTGATTTCGGAAATAAAAACAAAGCGGGACTCAAGATGAGTTCCGCAGTTTTGTAACTAAGCCGGGCAACAACCTACTCTCGCAA
>NZ_JBMFWB010000024.1:0-27363 GCF_049965695.1 Athalassotoga sp.
GTGAATATACTCATAAGATTCTTAAATCTTAGCGAACAGCTCGGCATTTCCAAAGAGGCTTGAAAGGAGAGATGATAAAATGAGACCAAAAACAAAAAGAAGACTTGTGAATTCTGTGAGGTACATTTTTATAATTTTGATATTAGTAGTTTTCTTATTTCCGGCTTACTGGATAACGATAACTGCCTTTAAACCATCTTCAGAATGGAATGAATGGCCGCCGCATTTTTGGCCTTATCATCCTACCCTTTCGAATTTCTTCGGAGGCAGTTCGGTTTCATCAATTGAAGGCATTTTACCATTTTTAAGAAACAGTTTAGTTATAGCGACAATCGTATCTGTCGTAACGGCCATAATTGCTTTGCTTGCTGCCTATTCGATTGCAAGATTTAAAACTGGTGGTATGGGTCTTGCAGGATGGATAATATCGATGAGAATGCTTCCTCCAGTTACGATAGTCATACCGCTTTACGTGATATACGCAAAGGTGAATTTGCTCAACACATGGACTGGATTAATTCTCATATATCTTGTACCAGCGATTGCACTTGGTGTATGGATTCTCATCACATTCATAAACCAGATTCCAAAAGAACTCGACGAAGCGGCGAGAATAGACGGAGCCTCGAACCTTCAAATTTTTACGCGTGTTATTCTTCCATTAAGTTTAAGCGGAATTGCTGCAGTTATGGTGTTAACTTTCATTCAAACATGGAGTGAATTTTTGCTTGCAACTATTCTTACAAGCAATTCGGCAGCACAGACATTGCCGGTCTATTTGGGAAGGTTCATAACAGGATATAATATTGCGTGGGGTGCACTTTCTGCTGCGGGCTTGATAACGATGTTACCTGTTATAGTTTTTGGTATCATATTCCAGAGATATTTGATAAGAGGTCTTACATTCGGTGCGGTAAAATATTGATAGAGGTGATGAAATGTACGAAGATATCAAAAGAATGCTTCACAAGGCTCACATGAATCTTGAAAATTACGGCCTTGTTATGTACACAAGCGGAAACATAAGTGTTAGGGTTGATGATCACGTTGTGATAAAACCATCCGGCGTCCCTTACGATGAGTTAAGGCCGGAAGATTTCGTCGTCGTCGATTTAGATGGTAAAGTTATAGATGGAAAGTTAAAGCCATCCGTTGATACGGCAACGCATCTTTACATTTACAAAAACAGGCCGGATATCGGTTGCATAATTCATACGCATTCTCCGTATGCATCTGCCTTTGCCATTTTAAACGAGCCTTTGCCGGTCTACAGCACCGCTCATGCCGATGTTTTCGGAGTTGAAATTCCAGTTTCCGAATATGCACCCGTCGGATCTGAAGCCATAGGCAAAGCGGCTTTAAAGGTTGCAAATCAATCCGGAGCAGTTTTGCTTGCAAAACACGGCGTACTCGTCTTTGGAAAAGATCTTAAAAGTACGCTGAGAGAGGCCATTTTCTTGGAAGAGGTTGCAAAGACGGCATATTTTGCAAAGACGATGGGAAGGCCGGAGCCTTTGAACGGTCAGGAGGCTCAGAGACTTTACGAGTACCACCACACACATTACGGACAGAGGTGAAAATATGTATCTGATGGGAACAGACATAGGAACTCAGGGAACAAAGACGATAATCGTAGATGAAAAAGGAAAACTTATATCCGACAGTTTTCGCGAATACAAAGTTACCACGCCACGTCCATCGTGGGCTGAACAATGGCCTGGCGTATGGGTCAAAGCCGTTATAGAAACGATGAGAGAGTCTCTTGCCAAATCAAAAGTATCCCCAAAGGAGATTGCCGGTCTTTCGATAAGCGGACTTTATGGCGGTTCCGGAGTCCCAGTGGATAAAAACGTTGAACCGCTTTATCCTTGTCTTATCTGGATGGATAGACGTGCGAAGAAGGAGACAAAATGGGTCAAGGATAACGTGCCGAAGGATAAAATTTTCGGCATAACGGGGAATTACGTCGATTCTTACTTTGGTTTTACAAAAATGATGTGGATAAGGGACAATCTGCCGGAAATTTGGGGAAAAACATATCAATTTGTAACGCCGAAAGATTTTGTGATTTATCAAATGACGGGTGAACTGCTCACGGATTACACATCTGCCGGAAATCTCGGCGGCGTTTTCGATATTCGCAAGAAAAATTGGTCAGACGAGATGTGTAAATTGTTGGGAATAGACAGGCACAAATTGCCACAAAAGATCGTCAGTTCATCGGATATCGTTGGCCATGTGAACAAAACGTACGCCGGACTTACAGGATTGCTTGAAGGTACTCCCGTTGTCTCCGGTGGAATAGACGCACCCGTTGCTCAGTTAAGTGCCGGTGCTTTATTTGAAGGAGAACATGTCGCGATGGCCGGAACTTCGATGTGCTGGGGAACTGTCCACGATGGAAAGTATCTTACTCCGGAACTTGTGAGTTATCCGTACGTCGTTCACGATGACAGGCTTATATACACGTTCGGAGGCGGAGCAACGTCGGGTGAACTTGCAAGGTGGTTTAGAGACAACTTCGGAAAGTACGAAAAAGAGATAAGCGAAAAGACCGGTATTCCATCGTACACCTTGCTTGAATTGGAGACGAAAAACATTCCGGCAGGCAGCGACGGAGTAATCGTGCTCCCGTACTTTATGGGAGAGAGATCTCCGATATGGGATCCGGACGCGAGAGGGGTTATCTTTGGATTGAGTTTGTATCACACGAGATCTCATGTGTACAAAGCGATGTTGGAATCGGCGGCGTACTCTTTAAAACACAACATGGAAGTTGCGATAAGATCCGGAATAAAATTAAATCGCGATTGCTGGATAGTTGGTGGTGTTGCAAAATCTGAGTACTGGGTGAAGATCTTTGCCGATGTCACAGGCTTTTCTATGAAAAGGCTCACAAATGACGTAGAAGCACCGTTCGGAGATGCCTTCCTTGCGGGACTTGGAACAAAGGTCATAGATAAGCCAGAGAGAATAAAAGATTGGGTAAAGTTCAGAACAGAAATAGAGCCTGATGAGAAAAACAAAGCAGTTTACGAAAAATATTACGAAATATACAAAGAACTCTACGAAAAAACAAAAGAAACGATGGAAAAAACTTCTTCGATCTTCGATCAAGAATAAGAGAGCGTAAAGCTCTCTTTTTATTTTATTTTGAGTTTGTGATTTATTCCATCGATAACACATTTGACCGCGTTGTCAAAGCCTACGCTGGAGGTATTGATGCAAAGATCGTACATTCTAAGATCAAGCCATGGAATTTTTGTAAAAGTCTTCATGTAATTTTCTCTATCGCGATCATTTTGATTTATCATATCGATGGCTTCTTTTCTTGAAATATTGTAGAGTTCAGAGACCCTCTTGATCCTGTCTTCCATTTCGGCATAGACAAAAATGCTGAATCTCTTTGGAAAATCGCGTAAAATGCACATCGATCCTCTTCCGAGAATTATGGCAGATCCTTTTTGTGCGATTTCTTTTATGAATTTAGATTCAAGTTCAAAAAGTTCTCTATCGCTTGGCAGGTACTTTTCTCCACCGGTCACCGTCAGGGTACCTACCGGTCCGGCTATGAAGAACTGTTCCCAAAAGGATACCAATCTTTCCTCTCTTTCCTGAAGATCCGATTCCGGAAGATTAAGGTAGTCCGAAACCTGCTTTAAAATTTGTCTGTCAACGAATGGAATAGACAATGCTTTTGAAAGCCTTTGACCGACTTCGGCTCCTCCGCAGCCTATCATATGACTGATTGTTATTATGTAATGGTTGTCCATTTAAAGGTCTCCTTTCAAATCTGTCATCTTAATGATACAACTTTTGTATCAAATTATACCAGATCTATTTTAAAAATCGAACTTCTCTTTAGCGAAGGGGCACCTGCAGGAGCTAAAAACCATTCAGAATTTAAATTTAACGCAGTATAAAAAGACTTCGTGTTTATCACGAAGCCTCGTTTTGGTTGTTGCCTTTCATTATTTTGCAATTATGTAATCAACAACGCTTTTTACATCTGTCAATTTGGAGATATCTTCATCGGGGATCTTTATTCCAAATTTTTCTTCGAGATCCATCGTCAACTCGACAAGATCGAGAGAGTCGGCACCAAGATCATCGACGAGTTTTGAACTTTCTTTTATTGTATCGATGTTAACCCCAAGATGGTTTGCTATTGCTTTCTTTACCTCATCCAAAACCTCAGAATTCTGCAATTTCGGCATTTTTTACCACTCCTTCCAGTTTATCCATTTCATCTATTGTGTCTGTTGAATAGGTCTCCGCATTGGTGATCTTTTTTACAAGGCCACAAAGCACGTTACCGGATCCAACTTCCACATACCTTGTTATGCACATTTCATTCATCGTTTGCACCGTTTCGATCCATTTGACCGGAGATGTAAGTTGTTCTATTAATTTAGACTTTATTTCATCTATCGTTCCAGCCACTTTACCTGTAACGTTGAGTACCACAGGTACCTGAGGCCTTCTAAAATCTATTTTGTTCAAAAATTCAGAAAGTTTTTCTTTGGCCGGCATCATGAGAGGCGAATGAAATGGACCGGAGACGTTGAGTTGAACTACACGTTTTGCACCTGCAGATTTAAAAATTTCGGTTGCGCTTAAAAGTGCCGTTATCTCTCCGCTTACGACTATCTGAAGAGGAGAATTGTAATTCGCAACGTAAACTCCATCCAAATTGCTTACAATTTCTTCGACCTTTTCAGGAGATAATCCAAGAATTGCCAGCATCGAACCCGCTCCACTTGGAATGGCATTTTCCATAAGTTCACCACGGAGTCTTACGGCTTTAAGTGCATCTTCAAATGAAAGTACCCCGGACGCGACAAGGGCTGAATATTCGCCAAGACTGTGGCCGGCAGCAACTTCAAAATCGATATTCTTCGATTTCAAAACCTCAAACGCCATAATAGAGGTTGTAAGTAAGGCTGGCTGGGCGTTGTAGGTCTTGGTAAGTTCATGTTCATCATTTCCAAAGACTATTTTCCTTAAATCAACACCAAGAATGTCACACGCATTATCCATGATACGCTTTGATTCTGGATACTCATCGTAAAAATCTTTCATCATGTTCAATTTTTGCGATCCTTGACCTGGGAAAATTAAAGCATTCATGCTTTTACCTCCATATCTATCGTTTTAAATGAATCTATCGTTTCAAGCGTTTCACTCCAGAGTTTAGACATGAGTTCTCTTACCGATGGAATATCGTTGACGAGTCCCGCAGACTGTCCTGACATGAAAGAACCATGATCTGTGTCTCCGTTGACAACGGCAGCCCTGAGGGCGCCTTTTCCAAGTTGTTCAACTTCTTCCGGTTTTCCACCTCTTTCATCTATTTTGAGGAGTTCATTGGTCAGAGGATTTCTCAAGGCTCTAACGGGATGACCTGTAACTCTTCCTGTCACAAGTGTATCTCGGGTTGAGGCTTTAAGAATTTTTTCTTTGTAATTTGGATGCACTTCGCACTCTTGAGTTGCCACAAACCTTGTTCCGATCTGAACTCCTTCAGCGCCAAGGGCAAATGATGCTGCTATTTGACTTCCCCTTGCTATACCTCCTGCGGCTATGACTGGAATTTCGACTGCATCGACAACGGCAGGTACGAGTACCATAGTTGTTACTTCACCGATATGACCTCCGGATTCCATTCCTTCGGCTATTACCATATCGACGCCGTAAGATTCGAGTCTTTTTGCGAACGCTTCAGAAGCAACGACAGGGATAACCTTTATACCTTTTGCTTTGAGAGGTTCGACATATTTGGAAGGATTGCCGGCGCCAAAGGTAACGGCTGTAACGCCTTCTTCGATTATAACTTTGACTATCTCATCTGCCATTTTTTCATAAACGATTACGTTGACGCCGAATGGTTTATCGGTCATTGATTTGGTCTTTCTTATCTCAGATCTGACCCATTCGGGATCTCGTCCTCCAGATGCAACTATTCCAAAACCTCCCGCTTCCGAAACGGCGGCAGCGAGTTTTGCCGTCGAAACCTGGGCCATACCACCCTGAATTACAGGATATTCTATTTTTAAAATTTCGCAAACCCTTGAAAACATCTGATGACCTCCTTATAATTTAAAAATACTTGCCGCTATTCCAAGCCCTGCACCGTATCCTACGGTTAACACCGTACTTGAATTTCCAATTTTACCCAAATCTAAAGCGTCTTTTATCGCCAAAGGAACGGACGCTGCCGCTGTATTGGCGTGATCTTCGATGGAAATTTGAAACCTGTCAATGGAAAGATTTAATTTTTCGGCCACTTTTGCTATTATTCTGTAATTGGATTGATGTGGCACAAAAAGATCTACATCCTTTATATCTAAATCGGCCTTCTTGAGTACCTCTTCTATCCCTTCAACAATGGCCTCAACTGCAAATCTAAACACTGCCTTTCCGTCCATTTGAAGCAACTGTCCTGATCTTTGAATTATCGATTCGTAACCCTCTCCTTGAATTCTTGAATAATTCGCGATTATCCCGGGTTTATCAGATCTTTCCATCAAAATTGCCCCCGCACCGTCTCCAAAGAGTGGCCCTACCGATTTATCTTTGAAATCTATTATTCCCGATAATTTTTCAGTTCCAACGATGCCTATCTTTGAAAAACTTCCTGATCTTATCATGGAATCTGCTATTTCCATTGCCTGAATAAATCCGGAACATCCTGCCTGAATATCTATACCGCCTATCCTTTCTCCGAAAGATCGTTGAATTCTTCCGGATATGCCGGGAATGAGTGTATCCGGAGTATTTGAAGCAACTATAAGATAATCGAATTTCTCGATCTTGCCATTTTTCATGGCATCATTCAAAGCCTTGACGCCCATTTCAACGACACTTTCTTCCGCTATGTGGCGCCTTCTTATACCTGTTCTTTCAAAGATCCAATTTTCCACGCCGATCATACTTTCAATCTGAGGATTTTCAACAACTTTTGGAGGAAGGTATCCTCCAACGCCAACGATTTTAGAAAAGATCATTTTTCCATTCCTAAAAGCAACGTTGCCGTTGCACACACGTTGCCATCAACTTTCGCCACTGCGTCTGCACTTATCATCCCCAAATGTTCTCCGGTTATCTTTATCTCATAAACTATTTTATCTCCTGGCCTTACAGGTTTTCTAAATCTAACTTTATCCGCTCCAACAAAGAGTGGCGTTTTACCCGGAACCAAAGTTATAAGGCCAGCCGTTTGAGCCATACCTTCGAGTATAAGTACCCCCGGCATAATGGGGTTATCTGGAAAATGTCCCTGAAATTGCGGTTCGTTGTAAGTAACATTTTTAAAGGCTACGATTTCTTTTTCGCTTTTGGATATCACACCGTCAACCATTAAAAAAGGATAACGATGAGGAAGTATGTCCGTTATCTTATCCATTTTTTTCCTCCGATATTACCGTTATTGTCAAAGTGTCATGACCGTATATGGAAGCCAAAGCCGGGTTCATGAAATCGGATGAGACTCTTGAACCAAATTTTTTTGAAAATTCCTTTGTTATCGATTCAACCGTTTTTTCCCTTCCGCTGTATCTTAAAATTATCGAGGATGGTTTATCTATCTCTTCAATTATCGACGAAACTGCGTTTTTCAAACTCCACATGCTTTTAACCACTGTTCGGCCAAAGCCGAATTTAACTATGTTGATCATCTTCGTGATGATCATAGATGCTTTTCTTTCGGAAATGACATCGTTCTTTCTCAAGAAAGAAAGATCTGAAAACAAAAGATATGTTGTGGCCGATCTGGCAAAAACGATGTCGTTATCAATTGAAATACCGCTGTTCAGAAACAAAGAAAGCGTGACGGCGTCCATTTTCTCTTCGATAATGCTGATCCCATCTATAAGAGAAGAAAGAAATGTAAGTTCATCCTTTAAAAAGCTGAAAGGTCTTGACGGTAAAAATATTTTTACAGGTACGAGTTTAGAAACGACCTCGTTGAGTTCATCAAAAGTGGGAAGTACTATGGCGCTTTTTTTATTCAAAGAAAAATAAGATCTGCGATCTATTTCGGAGACTCTTAATTTTCCACTTTTCCATTCGATGTAGAGCGGTATTTTTTCTACACCTTTGACATCAATGGAATCATCTACGAGTATTTTCATTCAACCTCTCCGGCCAGTAAAGATACGTTATGACCCCCAAAGCCAAAAGAATTTGAAATGAAATTTCTGATTTTAACTTGTTGTGGCCTTTGAGGGACACAGTTAAGATCGATTTGTGGATCCAGATTTTCAAGATTAACAGTTGGAAGCACAACAGATCTTTTCATTCCCAGCACAGATGATATGAATTCTATGGCACCTGCTGCTCCAAGCGTATGGCCGATGGCACCTTTGTTTGAACTCACAAAGATGTACTTTGATCTTTCTTTGAATATGTTTTTTATCGCCGTCGCTTCGGCCAAATCTCCAACAGGCGTAGAGGTGGCATGAGCGTTTATATAACCGATATCCTCTATCGAAAGACCTGAATTTTTTATGGCCATCTCCATCGCAGCGTAAGCGCCAGATCCGTTTGGATCTGGCTGCACCATATGGTAAGCATCATCGCTCATTCCATATCCCTTTATTTCAGCGTATATTTTGGCTCCTCGCTTTTTCGCGGATTCTAAAGATTCAAGCACTATTATTCCTGATCCTTCGCCCATAACAAAGCCATCTCTGTCCCTGTCAAATGGTCTGGATGCATGCTTGGGATCGTCATTTCTTGTCGATAAAGCCTTCATATTTCCAAAGCCCGCTATGGATATTTTACATATCGCAGCCTCAGATCCTCCTGCTATTACCGTATCTACAATTTCATGCCTTATCATGTCATAGGCAATGGCTATTGCATGTGCACTTGAAGCACATGCGCTAACGGTACCGAAGTTTGGCCCTTTCGCGCCGTATTGAGTTGCTATCGCTCCTGAAAGCGTATCTGCTATCATCATTGGAACAAGAAAAGGACTTACTCTCGAAGGACCTTTTGAAATCATGGTTTCCACTTCAGATTCAAGAGATTTTATTCCACCTATGCCGGAAGAGACTATAACGCCGGCTTTTTCAAGCATTTCTTTTGAAAGATTCGCATCTTCGACAGCCTCTTTTGCCGCTGCCACTCCCAATTGTGTGTATCTGTCATGATGTCTTGCATCTTTTGAATCCATGTATTTGGTTGGATCAAAGTCTTTTATTTCAGCCGCTATTTGAGATTTAAAATCTGCCGGATCAAATGTGTTTATTTTATTTGTAAAACTCTCGCCAGAAAGCATCCCTTCGAAAAACGCTTCTTTCCCCGTTCCCGAGGCTGCTATTATTCCCATGCCTGTAATGACTACTCTTCTCATATGCAACGATATGCTCCTTTCTACGTTTCAAAAATTATGTTAGCATAATTCGTGCCAAAATGATTTGTTCGTATTTATCGTTGATCTGAGAAAAATGGTAAGATACGATCGTTCAATTTTTGAATTGTTAAGGCAAATAGGTATCCAAATTTTGGAGGGTGAAATGATATTAAAGATAACTGGAAAAATAGGAAGCGGAAAAAGTACGCTGGCAAATTATGTTATCAATCTCTCTCAAAGGGAGATCATAGGCTTCAGATCTTATTTTGATGATTCCAAAAATTCACTCTACCTCGAGTTTGTGAATGGACCAAGATACAAAATAGCCTTTAGAAATGGAAAGATGGTTGGAATAAAAGAAACTCTCGACGATCTTGCAATGTGCCTCAATACCGTCGATACCACAGGTAAGGTGCTTTTCATAGACGAGATAGGATACGTAGAGATCGTTTCTCAAAAATTCGTTGATGCTTTGTTAAATCTCATTAAAAGAACGCAGGATGGCGTCATTGTAATAAGAGAAAACTCCCCCCTTAGAGGGGAATTAGATGGTATCGGAATCTTTTTTGAAATTCACAAGGTTGAGGCAACGTAACCTCCATCAACCCTTATCGTGGTGCCAGTTATATAGGAGGCGCGATCGGATGCGAGAAAGGCAACTATTGCCGCTATCTCTTCCGGCTTTGCAAGCCTTTTTATATCTGTCTTTTCGGCTATATCTTTGCTCGCCTCTTCAAAGGTTATTCCTTTCTTTTTGGCCGTATCCTCAAAAAGCGTTTTTATTCTTTCTGTAAGCGTATATCCTGGCGCTATGCAGTTGAATGTGATGCCTTTGGCGGCGTGCTCTGACGAGAGACTTCTTATCAGACCTACGACGGCCATCCTTATCGAATTTGAGAGTAGAAGGCGCGGAATAGGCTCATAAACGGAGACAGAGGTCGATGCGATAACGCGCCCCCATCCTCTGGAGATCATTCCGGGCAAAAACGCATTTATCAATCTTACCGCGCTCATCATCGTAAGATCGTACGCTTTATGCCAGTCCTCGTCCGTAAGATCTTCGAGATCCCCCGGTTTCGGTCCACCCGTGTTTATAAAGAGTATATCCACATTTCCAATCTCTTTATGGATACGTTTTATATCTTCTCCGATCGAAAGATCCCCAGTGTGGCCTTTAACCTTCGAGCTATATCTAGACGAGATTTCTTTTGCAACCTCCTCGGCATTGTGGCGCGAGACAATATGAACTACAGCACCCTCTCGAGCAAATTCTTCGGCCACTGCCCTTCCTATTCCTTTTGATCCTCCTCCAACGAATGCCACCTTTCCGCTTAGCCCTAAATCCATAATTCACCTCTCCACTTTTTTGTACAATTTTAGCACATCATTTGGTACCTTTCATCGTTGGAGGAAGGTAATGTGCAAAATCGGAGGCATGTTGGTAATAGGCTCCGTATCCTGTTACAGCAAAGGCAATGGCTGAGAGGACAAGTAATATGAATATGATCCATCTGATACTTTTAGATTTAAGCCCCAATGGCGCCATTAACGCACCAAGTCCAGATGTTATAAATCCTCCAAAGGCTATAATTGGACTTTGTGTCATACTGTAGATCAATATGTCGACGGATATAACGATATTTATCAGACCGCCTGCAGAAGACAGAAGTGCTAAGGGAAGAAGATCCGAATTGCTTTTTATTGCCACGCCTATAGATATGAGAAGTGCTCCAAACCATACAGAAGGTTCTCCAAAGATTATATTGTAAGATCCGGGCAAAGGCCATGTGAAGATCATATCAAGGCCGGTTACAAGCAGGATAAATCCTATCATCCAGAATCCGTAAATCCATGAAGAATTAGATTTTCCACTTCTATATTTCAGTGTATAAATACCAGCAAAAAGTAAGCCAGATGCCGCTGCTATAAGTTGAATCGTCACGTAATCTATAAACATATATACCTCCTTAAAGTGATTTTTTTCACTTAAAAGTATACAATAAAGGTCCAATATTGTCAATACCTTGTCTGGTATACTTAAAAAAAGGGGTGTTCGAAATTGAAATTGAGATCGCCGATCAAATGGGCTGGAGGGAAAACTCAGTTACTCGATCAACTTGACAAACTTTTGCCGGCAAAATTTTCAACGTATATAGAGCCTTTTGTAGGTGGAGGGGCGCTGTTTTTTCATCTTTTGCCCGCAGATGCCGTATTGATAGATTTAAATACCGAACTTATAAATTTTTATATTACCGTAAGAGATGAGGTTGAAAATCTCATAGAAAGTTTAAAGGTTCACAAAAACCAAAGTGATTATTACTACAAAATGCGTGATCTTGATCCTTCGAAGTTGAGTTCGTTAGAGCGCGCCTCTCGCTTTCTTTATCTTAACAAAACCTCGTACAACGGGCTTTGGAGAACGAATAAAAAAGGGGTATTCAACGTTCCGTTTGGAAGGAACAAGAATGTGCGTCTCTTCGATGAAGAGAATATAAGATGTGTAAGTCTTGCACTTAAAAATGCGAAAATCATCTCTGGAGATTTCACAATAGCGCTTCAATATGCGAAGGCAGGGGATTTTATCTACATGGATCCTCCGTACCATCCTCTTTCAAAGACTTCAAATTTTACATCGTATTCCGGAACTTTTGTTGAAAGAGATCAAATAAGGCTTTCAGAATTCTTTAGAGAATTAGACAGGATAGGTGCTTTTGTGATGTTAAGCAATTCAAACACGGATTTCATAAGATCGCTTTACAAAGGATACGATATTCGTTTTGTAAAGGCGACGAGGCGAATAAATTCAAAAAGTGACGGCCGCGGTGCGATTGAAGAGATTGTCATAAGGAATTTTTCATAATTTTTCATTTTCTTCCGGAGATTTTTTGAACTTAAGGAATCTCCAGAAACGATTTGGTAGCGTTTTGATCAACCATGAAATCAAAAAGTAGACTGCTATTCCGGCAAAAATAGCCGCAAAGTCCCTTATTTTTCCTCTCAACAAGAAAAGAATAAGATATATAACCGCGTCCATTAATATCGAGGCAATTATGACTTTTATGAAGTAATAAAGGTCGAAAAACCAAACTTTGAATTTTACTCTTAGTGAAATTAGCATTACGATCACAAAATATATCGAAGATATCGAAGTCGATAGCGCAAGTCCTGTTTGTTTGAGATGTGATATAAAGAGAAAGTTAAGCCCTATGTTTATCCCAAGCCCTATCATTCCAAAGATCATCGGAGTTCTGGTATTTTTAAAAGAATAGTAGATCTGCACAAGGACCGCTCCAAGCGAAGATGTAAAAAGAGAAAGAGAAAAGGCGATAAGAGGCGGATAGGTCAACATCGTTGATTCGACCGTGAAATTTCCATGCTGGAAGATAAGAGTTATTACCTGTTTGGCAAGAGGGAAGAGTGCAAATGTGACAGGAATCAAAAAGAAGGCAAGCAATTTCATAGCCCTTTTGGTTGTTATCGTGAGTCCTCTTATGTCGTTTTCGGCGGCCCTAGATGCGACGGAAGGGTATGTAACCTGTGTTACGGGAGTGCCAAGTACCCCATTGGCCGCGCTTGTTATTCTATTTGCGTAAGAAAGAGAACTTATAGCGCCTGTCTCGAGTGTGGATGCAAATGTTCTGTCCACTATTGTGTTTAACATTCCCAAAGCGCTTGAGAAAAACAGGGGCCATATCATCTTATAGAGATCTCTTGTCTCCGGGATCTTTCTTTTTATCTTAAATGGATTGAGATATTTCCTTTCTGCAAAACCGAGGACGATGAAGATAAAGGTCGGTGGCAGTGTCCATGCGAGAGCGAGAGAAACCGCTCCGAGGTGCTTTGTTGCAAAAAGTGTTCCTATGACTATAAAATCAAAACTGAGTCCAACAAGGGGATATGCGAGAAATTTTTTCTCGCTTTGTAAAAGCCCGTTGACAAAACTTAGCATGGCACCGATTACGGTAGCAAAACTCATCCATCTTATGAAGTTGACGGTCATATCATGATCTGCCTTTCCAAAACCCGGAAAGAACAGATGTGTTACTTCAGGTGCGAAGATAGCAATAAGAACAACAGCCGCGGCAAGCATTAACGTTGTTGAGTAAAAGATCGTGGCCGAAAAATGTTTGGCTTCTTCTTCATTTTTGTTCTTTATAACCCTTACAAAGAGTGGAATGAAGGCCGCTACGATCGTTCAATTTTTGAATTGTTAAGGCAAATAGGTATCCAAATTTTGGAGGTCAAAGATGATTTTAATATTTTTTGAAATTCACAAAGTCGAAGCCACATAACCTCCGTCTATTCTTATCGTGGTACCTGTTATGTATGCGGCACGATCTGAGGCGAGGAAAACAACGGTTGACGCTATTTCTTCCGGCTTTGCAAGTCTTTTTATATCTGTTTTTTCAACTATATCCTTACTTGCTTCTTCAAAGGTGATGTGCTTTTTTTGTGCGGTATCGTTGAAAAGTATTTTGATCCTTTCTGTAAGCGTGTAACCTGGCGCAATGCAATTGAAAGTTACGCCGTCTTTTGCATGCTCTGCTGAAAGACTTCTCATTAACCCTATCACTGCCATTCTTATTGAGTTAGACAGCAAAAGCCTCGGAATTGGTTCGTAAACGGATACAGAGGTCGATGCAATGATACGGCCCCATTTTTTAGAAAGCATACCGGGCAAAAACGAGTTTATCAATCTAACCGCGCTCATCATCGTAAGATCGTACGCCGTATGCCAGTCTTCATCTGTCAAGTCTTCCATGTCTCCTGGTTTAGGACCTCCGGCGTTTATAAAAAGCACATCAACGTCTCCGACTTCACTTGAAATGCGTTTTACATCATCGAATTTTGAAAGATCTCCGTCATGTCCGAACACTTTTACATCGTATTTTTGAGATATTTCTTTTGCGACTTTGCTTGAATCATGTCTGGCGATGATATGAATCAGAGATCCTTCTTTGGCGAATTCATCTGCCACGGCACGGCCAATTCCCTTTGTTCCACCACAAACGAGCACTTTTTTGTTTTTTATACCGAGATCCATTTTTATCTCCTCCAAAATTGTCATTTGTATAATTATACCCTCATGCTATAATCTATAAAAAGCGAAATTGCGGAGAGTTGTCATGAGCATAAGTAAAATGGCGAAGATCGATGGTAGTGTCGAGTTTGGGCAAAATGTAGTTGTTGAAGATGAAGTTGAAATATCAAAGGATGTAAAAATAGGTCACAACGTTGTGATTCACGCAGGTGTTAAAATCGGAGAGGGCAGTGTCATATCTGACAACACGGTACTTGGGAAGATCCCATTTAAAGCATCTGCAAGTGCAACAACGAAGATAAAGAAACTTTCTTCGTTGGTGATCGGTGATCATGTCATGATCGGCGCAAATTGTGTGATCTACACGGGATCAACGCTTCACGATAACGTCTTTGTGGGAGATCTTGCCTCAATTCGTGAAGACGTGGAGATTGGAGAGTACACGATTATCGGCAGAGGAGTTGCCATCGAAAATCAAACGACGATCGGGAAACATGTCAAAATCGAAACCGGATCTTACATAACGGCCATGTCTACAATAGAAGATCGATGCTTTATAGCACCGGAAGTTGCTTTTTCGAATGATAACTATCTTGGAAGAACGGAAGAGAGATTTAAGCATTTCAAAGGACCAACTTTGAAGAAGGGATCAAGAATAGGGGTTAACGCAACTTTGTTACCTGGCGTTACGATCGGAAAAGATGCCGTTGTGGCTGCGGGATCGGTCGTAACCAAAGATGTCGTTGGCGCGATTATAGTTGCAGGCGTGCCAGCAAAGTATTTCAGAGATGTTCCGAAAGATCAGTTACTTGATGAAGGAGGGGATTAAATGACCTGGAAAGGTTGGACGGCTCTTATTGCAGGTGTATGGTTTATAATTGCCGGTTTTCTTCCGTTAGGTGTTACGGGTAACATGTTAAACGATGTGATCGTGGGGATAATCGTCGCGATAGTCGGTTTCATGATGCTGCCAGAAGGCGCATCGTGGCAGGGATGGATAATAGGGCTTGTGGGAGGAGTATGGATGATAATAGCGGCCTTCATACCATACGTTAGCGATCCAAGTACCCATCACCTTCATAATCTTGCCAACGACATAGTCATCGGTATAATAATTTTGATAATCGCTTTGTTTGAAAGATCGAAAAAGGCAAATTCAAAAACCGAAGTGAAGAGTTAATTTCATACAGATCTAAAATCATCTTTGTGAATGAATTCTTTTAGGCGGTGAAGATCACCGCATTCTTTTTTTACCGTCTCGTATATTCTCTCCATAGGAGGAGGAAGAAGGCCGAATTCAATCAGATTCTGTTTGAGGATGTTTTTTGATTCTCCATCGAAAACTAACTTTCCATTCGAAATGATTATAGCCCTTTCAAAGTGTGAAATCGCTTCTTCAACGGAATGGGTTACTATGATGGTACTTTTACCTTTTGAACGAAAATCTTCGAGCATTTCAAAAAAGGCATGTGCACTTGCCGGATCGAGAGATGAAGTTGGTTCATCAAACACAAGATATTTTGGGCCACACGCGATTACAGAGGCAATTGCAACTTTTCTTTTTTCTCCTCCTGAAAGTGCAAACGGAGATTTTGAGATCACGTCCAATTCCAATCCCACAGCCTTTATGGATTCTTTTATTGCAGAGTCAACTGCCTTTTCATTCATTCCAAAATTTCTTGGTCCAAAGGCTATTTCTTCGTAAACCGTGTCTGCAAAAAACTGGTGCTCTGGATACTGAAAAACAAGCCCTATTCTCTTCCTTATCTCAAACAGAAGATTTTTTTCTGACGTAAGCATGCCATCGACTTCAACTTTTCCCGTAGTGGGTTTTATTATGCCATTCATGAGTTGTAAAATCGTCGACTTTCCTGATCCCGTTTTTCCCAGTATTGACAGAGATTCACCGTCTTTTATTTCGAAAGAAGTATCGCTAATCGCTTCCTTTTCAAAAGGCGTTTTTCTGTCGTAGGTATAACTTACCTTTTCAAATCTGATCGACAATAATTCACCAACTTCCTTTCAAGTTCATCAACGTCCATAAGACGATCTATTATGCCAGCCTCAAAAAGATCGAGTTCGAAATCCACCAGTTTTGAACTTCCAAAATCTTTTTTTATTTTGCCGGCGATCTCAACCGTCTCTCCGTCAAAAAGTATGTGCTTGTCTTTGAGATAAATTATCCTTTTAGATATAACGATTTCGTCAAGCAGGTGCGTTGAGAATATTATGGAATGACCGCTTTCGTGAAGTTTGACAAGAGTTTTCAAAATCGTTTCTCTACTTACCGGATCCATCATCGATGTCGGTTCATCCATCACCATATATTTAGGTTCCATCGCAAACACATCGGCGACGCACAGCAATTGCTTTTGTCCACCAGAAAGTCTGTGTGGTTCCACATCTTTTAAATTTTCAAGTCCGACGAATTTAAGTGATTCGTCAATTCTTTGCAACATCTTATCGCGTGGGATGCCGAGATTTTCAAGGCCAAAGGCAACATCTTCTTCCACAGTCGTACCGACAATTTGATTTTCCGGATTTTGAAAAACAACTCCGACGTTCTTTCTCAAGTTCCATATGTGGATTTCATCTTTTGTGTCTATACCGTCTATTGATACCGTTCCTGAAGTTGGAAGGATAAGTCCATTCATCAATTTGAATAAAGATGTTTTGCCTGCTCCGTTCAATCCAAGTACTGCTATGAACTCTCCTTCGCCGATTTCAAGGTTTATACCTTCAAGAACTTTTACATCTTCATATTCAAAACTTACATTTTCAAATTTTATCATTTTTTGAGATGTAAACCCTTATTCCTCCATCTTTCACAAGTGTTGAAACTTTACCGAATATCCTTTTCATCTCTCTTTCTATCGCACTTCCTCCGGCGTTATGAATACCAACGCATGCAATAGAACCGTTGGCTTTTAAATGTTCCCTTGATTCTTCTATCAATTTTACCCAAACTTTTTTACCGGCAGCCATTGGCGGGTTGAAAACGATGAAATCAAAGGCCATTTCTTTCCATGGTTCAAAACCGTCTCCCGATCTTACAACTGCCGAAATGTTGTTGTTTTTGGCGTTCATCTTTGCGTATTCGAAGGCTCTTTCGTTAATATCGCTCATGAAAAGATTTATATCCGGATCTTTAACCTTCAAAGATATCCCGATGAACCCATACCCACATCCAAGATCGAGCAAATCTCCCGTCGCGTTTTCCGGAAAATTTCTCACAAGTACAACAGAAGCCCTGTCAGGACTGCCAAAAGAGAAAACACCGCTGACACTTTTGAATTGAAGTTTAACGCTTTTTACACCGAATTCGAATATCTTTTCAACAGTTTTGCTCGTTGGATTTTTAGAGTAATAATGTTCAAACATACTTCTCTCCATACTCACAAATGCCAAGCAAAGGGCAATTTTGACAGATCGGCTTCGATCTGCAATAAACTTTTGAATGCTGAACTATAAGGGCATGAAATTCTCCGAGTGTTTTTGAATCTTTCATGACATTTGTAATTTCAAAATTTTCTTTTATTCCAATTCTCAAAAATAATCTTTTTGAGTAAGCATCAGATATAAAAACAGGCCTTTCGAATATGTACAGCAACATCGAATTTGCAGTTTCCTCTCCTATACCGTTGACCTTGAGGAGTAACTCGGAAAGCGTTTTAGTGTCGAAACGATCAAGGATTTCAAAATCAAATGAAAATTCTGAAAAAAAAGACAAAAAATTCTTCAACCTTCCCGCTTTGAGTTTTGGAAAACCAGAAGGCCTTATGAGATTTGCAAGTTTCTCGGACGAGGCTATGTACATGCGATATGGCTCCATTAAACCGGCATTTTCAAGATTTTTTATCGAAACAACGACATTTCTCCACATCGTGTTTTGAGTTAAAATTGCTCCTACCGATATCTCGAATCTACTGTTAGCCGGCCACCAGCCCTGTGGTCCATAATTGTCGTACAACTTTTCGAAAATTGTCACGTAATCAACCATACGATCCCCTTTGATGTGCACTCAAAGATAGTATATCATCATTCTTCCATCTTTGTTGGGATCAAAGGTAACATCAAAGCGGATACAAATCCGAAGATTAACATGAACCAAAATGAAAGGTAAATGTTAACTCCCACTCCCAAAAGCAAGGTTACGACACCGACGCCGGCAGCACCTCCGACGATGTTAGACAGACCCCATATGTAAGCGCTTGCCGTTGCGGTGTACTTTGGGGGAAAGACTTGAGTTAAATAACCAAGTAAGACGGGAAAACCGCTCATCGCAAAGAAAGTCTCAATTAAATACATCGAAACTGAAAATATAAAGTTATTCCACAAAAGGAAGATTAAAAATACCGCGGTTGAGGCTATGGTCGTGAGAAAAACTGTGAATCTTCCTCCTCTTTTTGTCGTCAGATAGCCAAAAAAAGGCTGACCAACGATTGCACCGAGAAATGCAACGGTCAAAAAGATACCGACAAGTGTTTTGGAATCGTAAATTTTGTACACGTATTCTCCCAAAAATGTTGTCGTTCCGGACATGAACATCGATCTTATGAATACAATGGTGCCGAGTATAAAAAGGAATTTTACGTACTTTGGATCTAATTTTTCTTTTTCACCTTTTTTGAGATTTTGATTTTTTACTTCGTAATGCATTCTATTAAAAGTTGAAAGACCGAAATACACGACAAAAGCGCCTGCTATCATGTAAACGGCGGTGAGGAACATGCCCGTGCTTTCTCCGACGGCGAGTACAAATGCCGTTATGATCATCGGGGTAAAAGATCTTCCCATGCTACCCAGAGAACCGTTTACACCTAAAGCCGTGGGAGAATTTTTTCCAAAAGTGTAAGCAAGAATTGAACTTCCAAGCGGATGATAAAAAGATTGCGCAAAGCCAAGTAAAATAGCGGCAACGGCTATCATGATGTAAATGTGTGAAGTTAGCAAAAACGCAAGGCCGAAAAGAAAGACAGATATTCCCGCAAGCAAAAGTCCAAGAGTCATAAGCGGAACATCAACATCGCGCTTATCCGCAAATCCAGATATGAGAGGAGAAATAAGGCCTGATATAATTCCGTACACAACGGCCATTGAACCAAGAAATGTCAGATTAACGTGATAAAATTCGCTGTAATAAACTATCAGTAAAGAAAAAAGCAACAAAGTGCCATCATTTAAAAAATGACCTATAGACGTAAAAATAAGGACTCGTGCATTAGATCTATTCAAAATAGTTCCTCCTTATGGAAAACAATTTTCTATATTATTTTAAGACAATTTTATTTTTACTGATAGGTATTCAAAGTTACAACTTGATGTAAGTATGTCAGACCTATACAGTTTTTAATTTTTGCCGTTTTGGTCATAAAGGTGACATGCGACCAATCTGCCGTTGACCTCTTTAAGTTCAGGCTCGACTTTCGAGCAAATTTCCATTGCGTAAGGACACCTTGGGTGGAATCTGCATCCTGATGGGATATTTATGGGAGACGGAATTTCTCCGGTTGGAATGAATTTCTTTGTTTTCATCTTTGGATCGGGGACCGGAACGCTTGCCATAAGTATTTTTGTGTAAGGGTGGAGAGGCTCTTTGAATATATCGTATGTTTTCGCGATCTCAACGATTTTGCCCAGATACATGACGGCGATTCTGTCACAGATGTATTTAGCACTTGCAAGGTCGTGCGTTATGAAAAGATAGGTAAGACCAAGTTCGTTTTTCATCTCTATTAGCAATTTGAGAATTTGCGATCTTATCGACACGTCTAACATGGCTGTAACTTCGTCTGCGACGACAAACTTAGGATTTGTTATTACCGCCCGTGCTATTACAACCCTTTGTCTTTGTCCTCCGGATAAATGCCTTGGGAAGCGATTGTAAAATTCTTCCGGAGGAAGACCTACTTTGTTCAAAATTTCATAGACATGCATTTTTCTTTCCGATTTGTTTCCTATATGATGTATTTTTAAAGGATGTCCAATCGCGTTTCCAACTCTCATGTAAGGATTCAAAGAAGCCATTGGATCTTGAAAGATCATTTGAAAATGTTGTCTTTTAACTCTTAGAGATTCTCCTGAAATTTTTGCCAGATCAACGTCCTCGAAGAGGATATGACCATCTGTCGGACTTTCAAGTCTTATCAAAGTTCTTCCGACTGTGGTCTTGCCACTTCCGGATTCACCGACAAGTCCAAGTGTTTCTCCATATTTTATTTCAAAAGAAAGATCATCAACGGCTCTGACGTAAGGCCTTTCTTTCGCAAACGCCTTTAACCATGACACTTTAAGGGGAAAGTATTTTTTTAAATTTCTAACCGATAGCAACGGTGTCTGTTTTTCTTGATCCATCTTTTTCTCCTTTGTAAAGCCAGCATTTTACTTTTCTTCCTTTTACTTCAAATGTTGGTGGATCTGCTTTTAAACAGATGTCCATCGCAAATGGACATCTCGGATGGAATTTACAACCTTGAGGCGGTGATTTAAGGCTTGGCAGATTCCCTTTTATGTATTTGAGTTCCATATCTTCAAGTTTAACGTTTGGTATTGAAACAAGTAAAAGTTGGGTGTAAGGATGCAAAGGATCATCGTAGATTGAATCTACGTCTCCAAATTCCACAAGATTTCCGGCATACATTATTCCAACTTTATCCACTATTTCTGCAACGAGTCCAAGATCGTGGGTTATCAAAACCATTGACATGTCCTTTTGATCTTTTAACTCCTTGAGCACTTCCATTATCTGTAACTGTACCACCACATCGAGAGAAGTTGTGGGTTCGTCTGCAACAAGCAAGGAAGGGTTTAAGACTATTGCAAGTGCTATCATGACTCTCTGGCGCATTCCTCCGCTGAATTCGAATGGATAATTTTCGAGTCTTGATGGATCTATCCCTATCGACTTTAAAACGTTAGAAGACGTTTTCACCATTTCACTTTCTTCCATCTTCGGGAAATGCGCACGAATTGTTTCGAAAAACTGATTTTTTATTCTCATTATCGGATCAAGAGAGGTCATGGGGTCTTGAAAGATCATCGAAATTTCTTTTCCTCTCAAAGATCTTATCTCGTTATCCGACATTTTTACCATATCTTTATCTTTGTAAAATATATTTCCGCTGACTTTGGCGTTGATTGGCAAAATTTTCAAAAGCGAAAGACCTATTGTGGATTTTCCGCAGCCTGATTCTCCCACAAGGCCGAGAGTTTCGTGAAAGCCAAGTGAAAAGGAAACTCCGTCTACCGCTTTAAGGTTTCCATCTCTCGTCAGATATTCAATGTTAAGATCTTTTACCTCTAATATGTTCATCTTTTTTCACCTATATTCGGGTTAAAATATTCGTCAAGTCCTTCCGCAAACATGCTAAAGCCTAACACTATCGTTATTATGGCAATGCCGGGAAACAGCACCATCCACCAATCGTTGTTGAGGATGAATTGTTGGCCCTTGGCAAGATCGTAACCCCAATCAGGTGTAGGGGGAGCAATCCCGAGACCCAAAAAACTTAGTCCGGCTTCCGTCATTATAGAATCTGCAAGGTTCATGGAGAATATGACTATCGTCGAAGGCAAGACATTCGGAAAAACGTACGATCCTATTATCGTGGATGATTTTGCTCCTATTGCCCTTGCTCCATCGACATAAAGTTCGGATTTAACGGTGCTAACCTGACTTCTTATCACCCTGTAATACGTTGGAATGTACACGACGGCTATCGAAAAGGCTATGTTCAGAAGTCCGGGGCCAAGCATTGCCGCTATCGCTATCGCAAGGATCAATCCCGGAAAAGCATAGACCGAATCCATTATCATAGTCACAATTCTGTCTGCCCTTCCACCTACATACCCGACAAGCAGGCCGACGGGAATTCCCACCACCGCGGCTATTGCAGTTGCTATGAGTGCTATCGCAAAGGCCATTCTTGTGCCCCAAACGAGTCTGCTGAAGATGTCATATCCTAAATTATCAGTTCCCATGATATGCGATATCGTCGGAGGTAAAAGAGACGGTCCCGATGGTTGTGTCGGATTGTAAGGAGAAATAAAGGGAGCGAAGACTGCCGTTATGATGTAGAAAATCAGTATCAGAAAACCTATAAAAGCCATAAGACCCGAAGAGTCTTTGAAAAGTCCTTTTATTCCTTTTCTTATCTCCATGCTTATCATCAGTATCTCACCCTCGGATCCATCCATGCATTTATGATATCTATTAGGATACTTACCACAACGACGAAAAGCGCAAAAAACACAACCGCGCCTTGAATGGCAGGAAAATCTCTATATCTTATCCTTTCAACAAGGTAACTTCCTATTCCAGGCCATGAAAAAGTCGTTTCAGTCAAAACAGCACCTCCAAGTAAAAGTGCGAATTGAAGACCCATTATAGTGAGAATTGGAATCATCGCGTTTTTAAGCGCATGAGCGTAAAGTACCCTGCTTTCTTTGACACCTCTTGATCTTGCGGAGATGACATATTGACTTGAGAGGGAAAGTAAAACGTTCGATCTGACCATTCTGACAAAAACGCTCGATATCACAACTCCGAGTGTCGCGGATGGAAGTACAAGGTGCAAAAGCGAATCATACAAAACATTCCACTGTCCGTTTAAAATTGCGTCTATCGTGTAAAGTCCGGTGTACATGTTATCCGGTGTCATGAAAGGTGATGCGCGTCCGGAAACTGGCAATGCTTTTAACCAGACACCGAAGATGAGTTGAAGCATTATTCCAAGCCAAAAGACAGGCATCGAATAAACAAAAATTGAATAAATCCTTGCTATTACATCAACAGGTCGCCCATAACGGTAAGCGGCCACACTTCCGAAAAAAATGCCTATCGTAACGGCTATGATCATGGCAAATATTGTAAGTTCGAGTGTGGCAGGAAACCTCTCTTCCAATTCTTGAATGACCGGAAGGGTCGTTACCGTTGAATCACCGAAATTTCCCCTTAAAATATTCGCTATGTAATCACCAAATTGAATTATTATTGGCTTATCAAGACCAAGTTGGGCTTCCATGGACTTCACAACTTCCGGAGGGGCCTTTGGACCAAGCATGGCCGTAACGGGATTTCCAGGCAGAATCCTTAAAATAACAAAAACTATCGTCAAAAGTATGAAAATCATGGGTATGGAAAGGATAATGCGTGTGAGAATGTAAGTCTTCAAGATATATCGCTCCTTTTTAAATTCAAATCTCGGGCGGAAATTTCCGCCCGAGATTCAAATCATTTTTTGTAGAGTAAATAGTATCTGAAGATTTGAACTGGATCAAGCAAAACACCGGCAACCTCAGGTTTAGCGGCAATTTGTTGTTCGCCTTGGAAGAGAGGAATGTACGGTACATCTTGAGCCATGAGTTTTTGAACGGCATCATAAAGAGCAGTACGACCTGCCTCATCGCTTACAAGTCTCGCATCTGTGAGAAGTTGATCCATTGTCGGATTTGAATAGTTGGATCCCATCAGAGGGCTTGCAGAAGATTGAAGGAATGGCCACACGAAATCGTCAGGATCGAAGTAATCTGGGTACCATCCAAGCATGAACATCCCCATGACACCCTTGTTCCAGTAATCTATGTATGTGGCCCATTCGGCGTAATTAACGTTGCATTTTATCAGGCCTGTTGATTCAAATTGATTTTTGAGCGTCAAAACGAGATCGGCCTCCGTTGATCCATAATGGCTTGGAGTGTACCACAAAGTTATATTCAAAGGTTTATCTTTTGAGTATCCGAGAGATTGAAGAATGGAAACTGATTTGGCAATGTCTTGAGACGGCATGACATTCATGCTTCCCCATATCCCAACCGGTATCATTGTGTAAAGAGGTTTGACCTGACCTGCGAAAATCTTGCTTTCAATTTCATGCCTGTTCACGGCGTAAGCAAGGGCTTCTCTGATCTTTGCATTTCCGAATGGATCTTGTTTAACGTTGAAGACGATAAATCTCATAAATGGACTTTGACCAACGTATGTTGTGAATTTGTTATTCTGTTGTATTTGCGCGAATTGCTGCGGAAGCAACGTTCTGTAAGCAAGATCTATCTCTCCGCCGAGCAGGGCAAGATACAAACTGTTGGCATCTTGATAGAGTTTTATCAAAATCGTTGGAGTTTTTGCAGGATCTCCGTAGTAATTCGGATTTGGAGCAAGTTCCATCTCAACATCTCTTACCCATCTTTTAACTATGTAAGGTCCGCTGGAAATAGGCATGCCGTTGTAAACCTGATCGGCAGGATAGACTTTCGGATCTACAGGATATGCGACGGTGAATGCAAGTATATTTATGAAAGGTGCAAACGGATATTTAAGATCTATTTCGAAAGTTGTGTCGTCTATCGCTTTTGTTCCTTTAACAACGTCAGAAAGCAAAAATGAAGGATCCTGTCCGAGTTTTATGACCCTATCGAAGGCATATTTAAATGCCTGAGCGTTGATCGGATCTCCGTTGGAAAATTTAAGACCTTTTTTGAGATAAAATGTATACGTAAGGCCATCTTGGGAGATATTCCAACTGTCCGCAAGACCGGGAATTATCTGAGTTGTCCCGGGCACATACGTAACAAGACCTGTCATGATATTTTGAATGAGGTTAACGGAGAGATATTCGTAAGCCTTTGCCGGATCCAAAGATGTGAATTTGTCAGTTGTACCAACAATCACATAATCTTTGCTGCTTGCCGCAAACACCATCATGCTCATCAGAATTAAGAGCACAAAAACACCATATTTCGAAATACTCTTCACCACAAAAACACCCCCTTGTGTTTAAGTTTGGATTTATTTTATTTGTATAGTTAACCATTTAGAAATGTTATTTGAAGATATTTTATCACGAAGTCATTTGAAAGTCAATGAACCGAATTACATGACCTCTAATTTTACACTACCAAGGACTCTTACAAGTCTTTCTCTTCCCTTTTTGTCATCGTATGACCAGTAGGCCAAAGCAGCGGGCATTCTTTTTAAATGGAATAATTTGACGTATTCCTCCATTTCATCCGGAACTTCTATCCTTATTCCCCATCTTATGTCGTACCGGATATAGTCTCTGGCAAATCTGTCTATTACACGCCTTTCATCCTTGTCAAGGTTCAAATAGACTTTTATGAAATTTTCTTTTGCACGATCCGGAATCCTGCCAAGAAACTCTCTTTCAAGGTCAAGCCTTGCTTTAACATATGGATCCAGCGTTTGTCTTCCATTTACCACGGCATCTATTCCATCTTCTAAGCCATCTTTCATTTTGATAAATTCTATCCAGAAAGGTGATGGTAAAGAATCCATCTGGAAATCTTTTATGTCTATGCCTTTTAAAATTCTTCGTATCGTATCGCCACGTATATTTTTAACCTTTGAATGGAGAAGGTTATAAGTCTGTTTTCTTGTTATAAAAGCATCAAGTGCATGTTCTTTATTGATCTTCCTTAAAAATCTTCTGGTTTTTCCGTCAATGTGATAAAATGAATTATTTAAAGTATCTTTAGCAATTCTTTTAGTCTTTTTATATCTTTTCTTGATATTTTCTGGAGCTTTCTCGTATAACTCCAAAAAATCTCTTGAAATTTCTGTGAATGCAATATCTGAAGTCTTGTTCATCATTTCAATCACTGTATCGAAAACATATAAGATATTTGTCCCTTCAAAATACATTCCGGCATTGTATAATGCTTCTTTCCCATATCCCAATGCTTGATCAACATTATATTTCATTCCATACCAACATAACGCGTTTAAAGCAGTTACAATTCCAGACGGATGATGTATTTTAGTCGCAATTTTTAAAGCGTTCTTGAAGTTCTCCAGGCCTTCCTTGTTACCATCCTTTATGAGTTTTCTTCCCTTATTCATTTCGAAAAATATATTGGCTGAATCGCTTATATGTCTATCATCCATCTTGAATTTCCCAAGGTCATAATTTTGTTCTCCAGACAGGACAACGTAAGCAATTAATTCATCTATAACAGAATCGCGTATATTTGGTGAAATATATGGAAGCGCTTCTCGCAACTTGTTATAAAGTGCTTGCGCATATTTTCTCCTGCCCAAATTCCTATAAAGTTCAAGTTTTTTCATCATAAGAAGGAATTTCAGATTTTTATCATGGCAATCTTTGATCTTTTTAATTTCTGACAATGCTTTTTCCCAATCATAGTCATAATCGTATTTCACACAGAGAATGAAAGTCCTTTCTGCTTTAGATAAATTAGAATTAGAAATGATAAAGTTCAAAAACGGTTTTGAAAATGAGCTATACGATTTTATAATATTAAAAACTCGAATGAAATTATAATCAAGCATATGGCCTCCATTGTGCATTAAAATGAATATTGTTGTGTAATTATATCAGAAAAAGCCTTAAAATGTACCAAATGTTACAATTTTCACCTGCTTCAAATCCTTATTCTATAAAGCTGTGCGAGATCGAGAAATTTGACCCTCAGAAAATATAATTTTAAGATAAAACAGGGGTTGATAAAATGAAGTGGAAAATATTAATTGCTCTAATAATTTTAGTTCTATCTTTTGCGATTGTTTTTTCAAATGCGACTACTTACTTCAGCGATGATGGTGGGGGAACGAATGATACAAACTTTAAAAATCCTCAAACCGCTTTTGCTTGTAATGTAATACAACAAGAAGTGCCTGTTGAGTGTCAGAGAATGACTACTAACTAAAAATGCGTAGAGAGAAGGTGAAAAAACATGAAAAAACTTGAAAAAGTTCTTAGAACGATCGAGAAAACTAACGAAGAAGAGCCGCCAGCATATTGCTGTGAATCAGCAGAAATCATTACAGGAGATACGATTAAAGAACTGATTACTCACACAAGCGAAAACTAATTGCAAATAGTCACAGAAGCCCCCTATTTTTAAAGGGGCTTCTGTGAGAAATAAAAAGGATGTGGGATTGTGTGTCATGTTTACTTTACCCTTGGTAACTTATCATGGGATGTTT
>NZ_JBMFWB010000025.1:0-25969 GCF_049965695.1 Athalassotoga sp.
CCATGTCCCAAATCCCAATTCGCTTATCTTCAATCCCCATTTTCCTACTTTTCTGTATTCCATTTCGATCACTCCTTTCATATCACAAAAGACGTATTCTCACTTTGCCACAAAGATGTGCCCGGAGGAATGAGTTCGTCTATTCTGTTTTTAAATTCTTCCGGCACTTTTAAATCTATCGTTTTAAGATATTCATTCAAATGTTCAATCGTTTTTGGCCCTATTATCGGAGCGGTTATGACAGGATTCGACATAACCCACGCAAGAGAAAGCGAAGCCATCGAAGCATTTAATTTTTTGGCATACTTTTCTATCTCTTCTATGATGTCAAAACGCTGATCGGCACTTTTAGCCTCGATGATCATATCTTTCCATTCGGGGTGTTTTGCGGCCCTGCTATCTTCCGGAGCGGGTTTCCCCCTTCTGTACCTTCCGGCAAGCCATCCTCCGGCCAAAGGGCTCCATGAAACGACTCCAAGACCGAAATGTTCACACATCGGAAGAATCCTGTTCTCGATCTGCCTTTCTATTATGCTGTAAGGTGGCTGTTCCGCGCAGAATTTAACCATGTTTTTTCTATCGCTGATCCACAAAGATTCAACTATCTGCCATGCCGGAAAGGTCGATGTACCCACAAAACGCACATATCCCTTTTGAACAAGGTAATCGAGTGCTTCAAGAGTTTCTTCTATGGGTGTGGAAGGATCCGGTCTGTGAATCCAGTAAAGATCTATGTAATCCGTTTGAAGCCGTCTTAGGCTGTTTTCAACTTCTTTCAAGATATGTTTTTTACCGTTTCCACCGTCGTTGGGACCCGCTCCCATCTTCCCGTGAACCTTCGTGGCAAGTACCACCGAATCTCTTCTGCCCTTTAGAGCCTTCCCGACGATCTCTTCCGATGCTCCATGATTGTAAACGTTCGCCGTATCTATGAAATTTCCGCCCTCATTTACGAATTTATCTATAATTTGAATTGATGTTTTTTCATCCGTCGGATTACCGAAATTCATAGTCCCAAGACAAAGTTCTGATACTTTAAGCCCTGTCTTTCCAAGATTTTTGTAATTCATACCGAACCTCCTTAAAAGATTTCACCGTTTCCAAGTTTGAAATCGACGAGTTTCAATTTTTCTACGATTGAAAGATCGTACGGACATCTTTCTTCGCATATCCCGCAATTTGTACAATTTTTATAAGTTTTGTCAAGTTTTTTGTATGCATCCTTTGCTTCATTTTGATTGCCAAACCAAAAAGCAAGTCTTTCACGCAGCGCGTAATCGGGAGCATCGTGTGGTTTGTAATCTCTCATTTGCCTATCATACCATCCTTCGTACTTGAAGATCGTCGGTATATCTATATTTTCGGGACACGGCAGGCATTTGTTGCAAAGACGGCACACGTAATTCCCAAGTTCCGGTGCCCGGTAGTACAAATTATCG
Source organism: Athalassotoga sp. (assembly GCF_049965695.1). NCBI lineage: Bacteria > Thermotogati > Thermotogota > Thermotogae > Mesoaciditogales > Mesoaciditogaceae > Athalassotoga > Athalassotoga sp. The sequence goes on from NZ_JBMFWB010000025.1 coordinate 1,440, forward strand.
ATCGATTTCTGCATCATGGGTTTAAAATTATTGGCTATCGATAGATCTTTTAACAGCATCTCTTCAGAATTTGTGCCTACAACCATCACATCTATATCCTGCGTGAGTGCATATCTAAGCGCATCTTCCGTTGATCTGTAAAGGTAACCGTCCGCAAAAGCCTTCATGCCTACAACTCCCATTTTTTTCGATCTTGCATACGGTAGCAAGACATCAAAGGTGGACGGAAAATTAAATTTATCGTAGTAATTGAATTGCGTCATGACAAGATCAAGATCCTGAGACTTCAACAATTTAAGGGCATAATCGGGCAGGCCGTGAAAGGATACGCCTATTGCCCTTACAAGGCCTTGCTTTTTTGCCTCAAGCGCGTAATCAAGCGCTGAAGGCCTTGCAAAAAGTGCGTCTACATCTTTTTGACTTGTAACATGATGCAGAAAAAGGATGTCAAGATGATCCGTTTTGAGATTTTTAAGGGTTCTCTCGATAAAATGTTTTGCCCCATCAAAATCCCTTGCATGACATTTGCTTGTGAGAATAACCTTATCTCTTCTTCCGTTTAAAGCGTAAGCCATCTTTTGTTCAGACTCTCCATCGCCGTATTCAGCCGCCGTTTCAACGTAATTTCCGCCGTTTTCAAGATAAATGTCCATGAGTTTTGAGACGAGTTCTTTTGAAATTTCAAGCATATGGAATCCGCCCAGGCCAAGAACTGATACTTCCCATCCGGTCTTACCAAGTTTTCTTTTTTCCATACCATATCACCTCACAATTTTTTCAAACTCGAACCTCTTACGACAAGCGACGGAGAAAAAAGATATTTTTTTGGCGTATCTTTTTTTTCTATCATCGCAAGTAACATCTTAACGGCAGCCTTTCCCATCTCTTCTACAGGCTGATGAACAGATGTCAAAGGCGGCACAAGTACTTCACACAAATTGACATCGTCAAATCCAACCATCTTAACGTCTGCTGGTATTGAAAATCCAAGTTCTTTTAAACCCTTCATCACTCCTACGGCAACAAGATCGTTCATGCAAAAGACGCCATCATATTTTTCAGATGAAAATATTTTTTTTGCCTGTTCGTAACCTGAATCTTGATCGTAACCTGTGAGAATGGTTGTCGGGATAAGATTGGATTCGATCATGGCCTTTTCATATCCTAACCTTCTTTGAAAAGAAACATCAAGATCCGGAAAGCCACCGAAATGCAAAATGCGAGAGCAACCATTTTCAATCAGATGTTTTGTCGCCATGTATGAGCCATGAAAATTATCAAGCGCTATAGTTCCGACATTGGACAAATCGTATTCTTTATCGAAAACAACGGTTGGAATGAATTTTGAAATTTCTAAAATGAAATCATCATCCACGTGCGAATTCCCAAAAATTATTCCCTTCGCGCCGTTATCCCTCAGCGCAAGTGAGAGTTCTTTTTCTCTTTCGCCATTTCTAAAGGAGTCCATGAGAATAAGCAAGGCATGGTTCCCAAGTTCGGATTCTATACCCTTCGCAAGTTCCGAAAAAAACGGATTCGTTATGTCCGGTACGACAAGACCGACGCTTATTATTCCACCTTTGACCATGCATTTCGCATGGTAATCGGGAATATAGTGAAGATCTTTGATGATCCTCAGTATCTCAGACCTTTTTTCATCGCTGACTCTGCCTTTACCGCTTAAAACTCTTGATACCGTTGAGACGGAGACGTCAGAAATTTTTGCGATGTCACGCATCGTCGTCATATTTTCCCCCTGAGCAATCGTTTGCTCTATTATATCACGTATAAAATTTCATGGCAAGGAATGACATACAGTGGAGCCATGATATACTGAGTTCACTTTAAAAGACAAATGCTTATTTAGTGTAAGCGGAGGGTACCTGCCGGAGCGATGATTCGGAATTTAAAACTGGTTCAGTATACCTTAATTTTGCGATTGTTTTAAAACTATATCTCCGAGATTAACCCCAAGAATTTCTGATATAACAGGGCATTTTGATTCAAGAAGAAAGAAAAGTCTTTCGTCTTTTACCTCATCAAGGCCTTCAAAGTTTCCCTGACCTTTTGCCACTATGACATCGGACTCTTTCCAAAAATCCAAAAATTCTTTTGATGCGATCTCGATCGTCATGCCTGCCATGTTGCTTCCGGATTCAATTATCTCTTCAGGGGTAAATCCCACTTCAATGGCTTCCTTGAGTGTGACATCGTTTATTATCGGCTCACTTCTAACGGCAACTTTAACGTTCAAATCGTATCTTTTTTTTATCTCTTCGATAAAACTTTTATCAAAAACAACTTCTCCGGTGTTATCAAGGATGTAAAGCAATTGATGTGCTTTTGCGAGTTTGTTCGTGAGCAAATCAAAATCATCGATGGCAAGCGTTTTCGATTTTATGAGATTCACAAACTCAGAATCAATCACCACATCTTTCACGCCAAAGTCCAAATGATTTCCCAAAATAGCCGCGATTGCAAAAGCCTTTAGCGGATTTATCGAAGAATTTGCGTAAACTTTTATTTCAGGCAAAACCGCTTCGGCCTTTTGATTCAAAATCAACTTTCTCTCTTTGTAAAGATCCACAACTCCGGTTTCAATTCTTACCGTATCATTCGTGATCTTGGAAAGTTCTATCGGTTTCATTCCGTATTGCGCTTTTTCAAGAGATCGAGAGACCTCTTTCATGACTTCAAACTTTGCCTTCTCATCCCCATCCCATTCGTAAAGATTTCTTTCTGCCTGGGCTACAACGCAGGCAAAGCATGTTTTTGTCGCTTTCAAATTTACGTCTCCTTAGAGTCCAAGGTTTATTCCGTATTCGAATTTACCCTCTTTGAAATTGTAATAACCGTACATTTTCAGCGGAAGTGTTTGATTGAAAATGGAATCAATTCCAAGCGTTGCACTTAAGCCGGCGCAAATTCCGTTAGAAAGATCGTACGAAGAAAATTGTGAAAAATCTACATACCTTAGCCCCGCCGTACCGGTCACATCGTAAAGATTTAGATACAATCTTTGAAGGGTCATCGATTGTGAAATCAAAAGATCCGAGTTCGATGCCGTAAGGCCGAGATTGACAACCGTACCTATGAACGGGAAAGATGTGCCCGTTTTAACGGTGTATCCGTTTGGAATCAAAGTTTGACCTGAAAATCCTAAATTCCAGTTAAGATAAAAAGGAATTACCATCGCGGAATTGTCCGGAATAGATGAAGGTGACCAATAAAAAGCGCCCAACATGTTTATCCCGCTTGACAAAGATTGCGTTGCCGCCACGGTATATGAAACAGAGGGGTAAAAGAGAAAATCTTTGTTAAAGATCAAACCAGTTAACGGTACTCCGAGATTGGCGGAAAAAGAGACCATTTGCGGAGAAAGAGAAAATCCCGCTTCAAGCGCGATTTTACCGTAATGCGCAAGGCCTATACTTAAGTAATCGTAAGTTGCCGAAGTAGAAATATTTCCGCCCGCGTAAACGGTGTTTTGCCCAAGTGTGTCTCTTAAAAGTGCGAAACCTCCCATCGAGTAAACAAGAGAAGTACCATCTAACGTAAGAGTCGGTACCATTCCGAAGGCCAGCGTTTTAAGATCATTTGTGTAAGGCTTCGAGATATTTTGAATGGAAGAGGAAACGCTCATAAGGTTTACGGATGGGTCAACCATGACCTGTTCAAAAGTGAAAATTCCGTTGATGGGGACAAGTCTGTCCTTCCATCCGTCTATCACGAAAAGGTTATATCCGTTTGTCGTGTAACCGGCGTAAAATAATCTATTTCCAACAATTTGAGGTGCAAATGCTCCACCGACGACATTCGTTATCCTGTAAAATTGACCATTTTGAAAGTTCAAAGCGTAAAGGTTAAAAATACCGTTCGCATCAGGTTCGGCAGATGAGAAAATAATGTAATTTCCATTCTGTGAAAAGGCAAGGTCGCGCATGAGATAGTTTCCTGACACTATTTTGTAAACATTGCCTCCATCTATTTCATATATCTCTTCTTTTCCGTCGTATGAGGCCGAAAAATATATTTTACCTCCAAAGGCATTTATGGACGTTATGACCATGTAAGTCGGACCAAGCGCGGTGTTTATCAAACCGCTTTTGTAATTCAAAATCTTTATAGAGTACAAACCTCCGTTTTCATTCACGTAGGCAATTTGATCGTTTGAAAGCCATGTAGTCATCAAAACACCGTTGATCGATGTGTCCGAGACGTTACCGTTGATCGCAAGGAAAAGTCGATCGTAATCAAAATTGCCTCCGTTTTGCGGCACTATCCTTGTGAAAGCCACGTTGTTGCCATCCGGAGAAACAGACAAAGATTGCACGTAACCGTTATCGTAAACAAAACCGCCGACATCGTAAAAGTTTTTACTGCTCATATCAAGTGTGTTCATGACCATTATCGACGGAACCGACGAAGCGTTTTCCGAATAGTAGTAAAGTTTTCCGCCATTGCTTCCATTGACAAGACCTGTCCATCTGCCCGAGTGCGTTAATTGGATGCCTTCAAAAACATTGCCAACTTTTGCAACCGCGCTGTTGACATTTTGTTTTTCACTTGATATCCAGCCCGAAATTATATCCGAAAAATTCTTCTTTAGGGTTTTTGAAATCGCGGAAGGTATGCCATCGTTAGGATCTTTGGAAAAGTTCGAAACTATATTTTGAATCGACGTGGCGCCGTAAGTTTGGGCAATATACCTTATGAAACTGCCTCCCATGAGGTAAGGAGATCCAGCCGGATCCCATCCATCACTTCCGTAATTTATCGAACCTCCAAGACCGTTAAATCTTCCGGCAAGCACGTATTCCCTCAGATACATTTCAAACATGGGATCGTTTAATCTGCCTCTGCCATCGTTAAAAATCGTTTCCGTGTATTCGGCAAGTCCTTCCTGAAAATAGGCAGGTATCATGAGGGCATTAAAGGCCGTCGATAACGGGGCACCGTAAGTTCTTAAAAAATCAGGGCCGCCTTTTTGGGTAAGCAATATATGGGTAAGTTCATGCGTGAAGACGAACTTCACCCAGGGGCTTACGCTCGGCGAAAAGTATCGATCCGCAGATGAATTTAAAAAGATGAAGATCACGTTATCAACGGGATCTGTAACGGAATTAACAACATCGGTATCATTTTCAAAAACAACGGTCAGTTTTGATGAGGGTTGTATTCCATAAAAATTCGTCATCTCCGTGTAAACCTCATCTGCGTATTTGAGAAATTCATTTACGGCGTACTCACATCCCGGCTGATAAACAACGTTCAAATAAGGAGTTGAGATGACTTCATAAGATGAATATGGATTCGAATAAATCGGCAAAAAAGGATTCATCGCTCCGAAGACTATCACAGGAACAACAAGTAAACCCAAAAGCCATCCCAAATTTTTCAATCAAATCCCTCCTTTTAAACTTTTAAACTTAATTTCAAAATTTTATCTTCACCAGGTAAGAGGGTGAATTTCCATATCGGCGTCAAAGATGTCCCCTGATACACTTTTTCAAATCCACCTTCGGAATAAGAGATCGTATATATGGGATACATCCAGTATTTAACGATGTCATCCGTTTCAAGATCCACGTAAACTTTTTCGTATTCGGTTACGATGTTCAATTTTTTAGTTTCAAAGGCACCAATGTAAGAGGCCCTGTGCTTTTCTCCCCAGTCGAAATACCTATCATCGCTATCGCCTGACATTAAATTAAAGGTCATCTCGGATCCGAACCACAGCGATACTTTTTTGTCTGACGAATTTTTAATTTTGTATGATACTTCAAGTGCGTTTGACTTTAAATCGAATGATTTTTCAAGATCTATCGGAATCCAATCCGATCCCACCCATACGTGACCATGACGCACAAGTCGAGATTTCCCGATCATATCGTAAGGTTGGTTTACGAAATCTCCCTGTTCCGGATAAACGGATGATGCATAACCTTCAAGTGTTGCGTTATCTCCAAAGAAATGATCCATGAATGAAAAACGTTCGTACCAGTCAATATGGAGGTATTTTTGAAGTCCTTCCTCTTTTGTCAGCACAACATCATGAATGGTCTTTGCCTTTCCTAACTTTTCAAGTTGATCGTTTGTTATGGCTTTTGGCATCAATTCGTGATAAACTTCATACCTTCTGGTAAGGGAATTTATGAGGTTATAGGATCTTTCCCTAAGATCGATTTCCATTACCCTGCCGCCGTAATCCGGATCCACGACGATTTCAAGTTTTTCATTTTTAAGGATGATTTCATCGAGACCATCTTTATCGTAATCGAATTGATCGATCTTTGAACCCTTTGGATCGATCATTTTTTCAGCCTTTATAAGATGTTCGTAAATCGCCGCCCTTAGATGTGGCAAATAAAGTCCTCCAAAAACTCCGTGCCAGTAAGGATCGTTACACTGACCCTGCCAGTACTCATCAAGAACACTTTGATCTTTTACGTTTTCTTTTTGAATAAGGTCATGGATGTAAAGCATTTTCTTGTGCATAAGGTTAGATTCGGCGTACTTGGAAAGGAAAGTGCGCCATATGCCGCCCTTTAGAAACATTTCCATGGATTCGTAAGTTCCATTTGTTTTCAAACTTTCAATCAAAGATTCAAAGTTTGCCCTTGCCCTTGTGGGTAAAGCCCATTCCATCATTTCGCTGTAAGACGAAATCGGAAGATAAGTCCTTCCCATCGCGCTGTGTTTATCCACATAATCTGAAAAGGAGACCATGTCAATCCAATCGGAATTCGACTCAAGTGCTGTGAAAAATTGTTCAAGCCATGCCTTCGTGTAAACCTGTTCGTAGGTTCCGGGCCAGACCCCGAATTTTTCTCCGTCATCAAACATGACAAGCGCGTTTTTGCCGTCAGACGTGGCCATTGACTTCAAAAACGAAATCGTATCATCGACATTCTCAAAAGGTATCAAATATCTTAACTTTTTAGATATCGGAAAGACTTTAAGTGTGTATCCTTCTTCTTCGGTTACGTAATATCCCGTTAATTCATCTTCGTAATGGCCGGCATTTTTAAAATGCGAATCGTCAACCACAACGTAATCGACACCTGCAATTGCAAGTGCTTTGGATATTTGGGGCTCCCACACTCTCTCGGCAAGCCACATGCCGCGCGGCTTTACTCCGAAAAGGTGCTTAACCCTTTCTGACAACTTTTTTATCTGGTTAATTCTGTCTTCTTCTGGGATTACTGGAACTATAGGCTCGTAAAATCCACCCGTGAATATCTCAAGTTGTCCTTTTTCAACGAGATGCCTTACCTTTTTTATGTAATCAGGATATTTTTGTGCCAATTTATCCAAAAGCCATCCCGAGAAATGTATTGCCATTTTAACCTTCGGATGCTTTTCAAGAGTTTCAATGAAGGGTTTGTAAGATTTTTCATAAGCGTCTTCAATTACAAATCCAAAATTGCCAACCGGTTGGTGATTGTGAATTCCGAATAAAAAATTAACCTTGTTCAAAATTAGCACCTCCTGAACTTTTCTGCTTTCTCTTTTTGTACTTTATATCGTATTTGTTGCTCTGCTGGCCGTCGAAAATCATCCTGATCTTAACGTTAGAAACTTTTTCAATTGATTTTATAATACCATCTTCGAGATAGGCTTTCAAAATGGGAGGAAGATGCACTTCAACTTCTCCTATGTCTTTGTAATTTGTCAACTGGAGTTCTTTAACGATCTCTTTCATAAGCCTGTTTGGCGATATTATATGACCTTCTCCAAGACAAATCGGACATTTGACTTTGTAAAAATCCCTTAAAGGGGGAGAGGTCCTTTTTCTTGTCATTTCGAGAAGACCAAGTCTTGTAAATTCTCCCACCGATGTCTTCACCTTATCCTTTTTCAACTCTTCTTCAAGCACATGAATTATCAACTGACGTTCAGATTCGCTTTTCATGTCTATGAAATCTATGACTATAACGCCACTTTCATTTCTTAACCTCAGTTGTCTTGGAATTTCTCTTGCGCTTTCTATGTTTGTCTTCAAAATCAAATCTTCAGAATCAACTCCAGAGGTATTTGATCCCGTATTTACATCTATCACAAGCAGCGCTTCGGCAGGATCGAAATACAAAACTCCGCCGCTGGGCAATTTAACCGTCCTTGAAAGAGAATCGAGAATTTGTTTTTCTACGTTTAACTCTTTGAACGCATCTGTTTTGATAAGACGTATCATCGGTTGAGACTTCAAATTCAAAGATGTCGCTATCTCCAAAAGTTTATTTTGAATGTTTTCATCGTCAACGATTATTTCATCAACCGTGTTGTCTATTTTCTCTCTGAAAATGTAATCCAAAAATCCTGAATCTTCATATATAACCTGTGGCTTTCTTGCCCTCTTGAATTTTCTCTGTATATCTTCCCATCTTTTTTTCAACAATTGCAGTTCTTCTATGATCTTTTGCGCATCCACACCTTCAGATGCCGTCCTGATGACAAGTCCATGGCCTTTGGAAATGGATTTCGCTATATCGTAAAGTCTTTTCCTTTCGGATTGATCCGCGATTTTTTTTGAAACGCCCACATTTGCGACATGCGGCATAAAGACAAGATATCTTCCCGCTATGCTTATGTAAGAAGTTACCTGTGGACCTTTCAATCCTATCGCATCTTTCTTAACCTGAACAAGTATTTTCTGCTTCGGCTTAAGCATCTCGACTTTAAGCGTTTTCCCATTCCTCGGCTTCGAAAGACAGAGATCTTTCTCTCTTAAAAAAGCATTTCTTCCCTCTCCGATGTTAACAAATGCGGCCTGAAGATTCGGAACGACATTTTCGATCTTGCCAAGATATATGCTGCTTGTCAAAGACTCTTCATCGGCTTCTTCAAAATAAATTTCAACGAGTTGATCATCTTCAAGCAAGGCTATTTTCAAGCCATCAAATTCATCTTTGCTCACCACAACACGTTTTACGGAAGTCTTACTGGTTACTATAAAAACCACCTCTTCAAATTGACAAATTATAACGATCTCATACAAAAATAAAAACCACAAAAAGCGCTTGCTACTTTACGCGCTTTTCCCAAAATTCATGTTTTTCACGAGATAAGACTAAAAATACAAATATGTGCTTTTTCATCTCTTCTATTGACGTCCACCCATAACTTTAAATAAAGTTTCCGTTATCTTATCCTGCCTGAAAGGCTTGACCACGAAGTCTTTCGCTCCTGACTGCAATGCTTCCATAACCATCATTTGCTGGCCCATGGCGCTGCAAATGATTATCTTGGCATTTGGATTTAACTTCATTATTTCTTTTGTGGCTTCTATTCCATTCATCTCGGGCATTATCGTGTCAATTGCCACAACGTCCGGATTTAACTCTTTGTACTTTTCAATTGCTTCTTTCCCGTTGATCGCTTCTCCCACAATTTCAAAACCGGCCTTTGTCACCATATCCTTCAACAGCATTCTCATAAAAGCAGCATCATCAACGATTAAAACTCTTTTACTCACCTTTTCCTCCCGATTATAAGGTAAAGTGCTGAAGATCAAGTAACGAAATTAACCTTTTGCCTTTTATTATAACACTTTTGATGTAATTAGCGCCATCTGTTTTCATCGAGGCAAATTCAAAAGGGTGTACCTCCATGATCTCTGCAACTTCACCGGTAAGGAAACCTATCTTATTTTCACCGATCTTTGCAATTATAATGCTTGAAGGCAAACTTTTTTGAACGTCTCGATTAATCGCACGATCTACATCTACAACCGGAATTATCTCTCCTTTTACGTTGATAACGCCGGCGAGAGAATTTTGAGAGTTTGGGACCTTAAATATTTCGTATTTCCCAAGTATTACATCCACTGTTTCTATATCCACGGCATATTCGCTTTCACCTAATTTGAAAGTCAATACCTTGGATTCATAAAAGGATTCGGACATCACGATCTTCTCCCCTGCATGTCCGTATTAACTAAATTTTGAAAAAAACTCTCAACAAGAGACGGAATATCTATCACTAACGCAACAGCACCATTTGAGAGAATCGATCCACCGCGTAATGCTTTTGTTTTTTCGAACATCTTTCCGAGTGTTTTGATGACGATCTCATCCTGTCTTATGAATTCGTCAACGATAAGGCCATATTTCATGAATCTGTATTCGACGATCATGACATTTGCACATGCGTCTGAATTGCCAATTTCTCCAAAATACTCTCGCATATCCATAAGAGGAATGATTTCGTTTTTGATAACCACAACTTTGACATTTCCGATAACTTTTACATTTTCCGGCTTAACGTAAATCAACCTATCCACATCCGAAAGGGGAATGGCATAAGTTTGCTTGCCTATTTCGATCAGCAGCGCTTTGATGGCGGATGAATTCGACGATACCTTTGTAATCGTAGATACCTCAGGCATTTGAGATCCATCGGGATCAAAATTTTCTACGGAAACACTTTCGACTTCCGAAACATTTGATATCATATCTTGAATTTCAGAAATGGATTTTTTTGTTATAAGAAATAATTTAACCGTCTTATCGAAATTTTCTTTTTCTATCTCTTCGACAGACGGTTCCGAAAATATTATTTGACTTCCATCCGATTCTATTCTTTTGAAAATCACGTAAATTCTGGAAGATTTCATAACCGCATCTTTTACCAGATTTACAACTATCTTGTGAACTTGAAATCCTTCTTTAATTGCCGATTTCGAAACTTTCAAAACTGAATCGGAAATGGCATCAGATAAAATGTTTTTCACCGCACTTCGCATCTGAAAAGTGGAATTTTCTTTTGAAGTAGTTTCATTTGTTTTTTCTATCAAAGAATCATCTCCACCTTTTAAAAACAATTTAAAAATCTGGTGGAGGCGATGGGAATCGAACCCACGTCCGAAATACCTGCCGTGCGAGTTTCTCCGAGCGCAGCCCGTGTTTGTCGTCATCGAACTTCCCGCATCGGGCACGGAAAGTTCAACCGAGTTCCCTTTATTTCCACAAACGAACGGGAACATCTTCATTTGTGTAGTCCGGAATGCTGACGCCCTTTATGTATCTCTCCGGGCAGAAGATACAAGGACGGCTACTTAACTATTAAGCAGCAAGTGCGTATTCAGGATTGACGTTTATTGTCATTCCAACCTTTTTCACAGGGAGGTAGGCACCCCTGACTCGCTTCTCGCAAAACACATATCCCGTCGAAACCATTTCGCCCCCACATAATTTTATCACAGATACACAAAAAATAAAAGGGCAACATGCCCTTTCATCAATGGAGCAGGTGATGGGACTTGAACCCATGACCTCCGCCTTACCAAGGCGGCGCTCTACCGATTGAAGCTACACCTGCCACTCTTTTTATGGAGCGGGAAACGGGGATTGAACCCGCGACCTTCTGCTTGGCAAGCAGGCGCTCTACCACTGAGCTATTCCCGCCAAATTGGTTGGTGCGAGAGGTGGGACTTGAACCCACACGGTTTTATCCACTGGATCCTAAGTCCAGCGCGTCTGCCAATTCCGCCACCCTCGCGAACCACTGGTGACCCGTGCGGGATTCGGACCCGCGGCCCCTTGATTAAAAGTCAAGTGCTCTACCGGCTGAGCTAACAGGTCTCCTTTCAAAGACAAAGAAATTTTATCATACAAGTTATGTGACATCCTCCCACCACTTATAAAAGTGGGGGCTTCTCGCTCAATAGCACTTCTGTGCTAAGTGTCAACGAGCTATCCCCGTGTGCCCCACGGTTCTGGAAATCATGACCAAGTATGTGTAACACTTGATGCTACTCATATAGCATAGCACCTCAGAAAGAAATTGTCAAGACGTTATATACTGAATCAGTTTTAAATTCCGAATTGTAGCGATGGCAGGTGGCCCTAAATGGTGATCGTTGAGTAGTGAAGAATGAGCAGTATGATTACAGATTACGCGTCACGCGTTAAGAACCATCTCTAATGTCTAATCCCTAATCTCTTTCTTTTCCACATGCTACGAGCCACACGCTACTTGCCATTAGGGGCGCCTGCCGGAGCGAAGTTTCGGTATTTGAACTTTGTTTGGTATACATTTCACTTTTAAAAGAAATTTGGTATATAATGATTTAAAGTAGTAGATGAGAGAACTTTTTGGAAGTTATTTTATTTTTGGAATTGAAAAGAGGTGTTTTGTTTGAAGATTTTGATGGTTTATCCAAGTTATCCCAACACATTTTGGAGTTTCAAATACGCCCTTAAGTTTGTATCCAAAAAAGCGTCCTTACCTCCGCTGGGACTTCTTACGATTGCAACATATCTACCAAAAACATGGGATGTAAAACTCGTTGATATGAATTGCGAAAAATTGAAAGATGAAGATATAAAAAACGCAGATTATGTTTTTATAAGTGCAATGACAGTTCAAAGAGAGTCTTCAAAGGAAGTCATAAAAAAGTGCAATGATTTTGGAATACCCGTCGTAGCCGGAGGACCGCTCTTTACAATGGAACCGGATACATTCCATGATACAGTTGACTATTTCGTGCTTGGAGAGGGCGAAGATATCATGGGTGATCTTATAAAAGATATTGAAAACAAAAAGGTCAAAAGATATTACGTTAAAACTGCTTTTTGTGATATCGCAAAAACTCCTGTGCCAAAATGGGATTTGTTGAATCTTAAGTGGTATGCTTCGATGAGTATTCAATACTCGAGAGGATGCCCATACAACTGCGAATTTTGCGATATAGGTGCTTTGGGTGGAAGAGTTCCGCGTCAAAAAAGCGCAAAACAGATAATAGATGAAGTGCAATCTCTGTACGATGCGGGATGGCGCAAATCCATCTTCTTCGTGGATGACAATTTCATAGGCAACAAATCAAAGTTGAAGAAAGATGTGTTACCGGCACTCATAGAATGGCAAAAATCCCACAGATATCCATTTACGTTTTACACGGAGGTTTCCATAGACTTCGCCGACGATGATGAACTCATGGAACTCATGTCTCAATCCGGTTTCGACAGGGTTTTCGTGGGAATAGAAACTCCGGATCCAGAAAGTTTGAAAGAAGCAAATAAATATCAAAACATAAAGCATGATCTTGAAAAATCAATTAACAAGATACAGTCTTTCGGATTTGAAGTTCAAGGTGGATTCATAGTAGGCTTTGACAGCGATATGCCAACGATCTTCAAAAGGCAATTCGACTTCATACAAAACAATGGCGTTGTCACGGCTATGGTTGGTTTGTTGAATGCCCCTCGCGGAAGCCAACTCTACGAAAAACTCAGAAACGAGAATAGATTGCTCGGAGAAATGACAGGCGATAACGTAGATGCCATGACAAACATAATACCAAAGATGGACTCCAAATCACTCGTGAGTGGCTACAAATCTTTGGTCGGTTTGCTTTACAATCCAAAGAATTATTACAAACGACTTAAAGAATTTCTTTCGGTTTACAAAGTACCTAATTTCCCGAAATCAAAAATCAGCGCTTCGGAAATCGGCGCATTTTTAAAATCCATCTTTTTACTTGGAATATTTGGCAAAGAAAGAAAAGAATACTGGAAGATCCTGACATGGAGTTTATTTAAAAAACCCAAAGTGTTTTCCAAAGCGGTTTCATTTGCGATATACGGATATCACTTCAGAAAAGTAGCGGAAAAACTTTCTAAATCTGAAAAAAAAAGGGTTTTATCTGAAACGTGAAAAAAAACCTTTTGTTTTTGGCCATAGCGATCTTCATGATCGCTGTTATTTTATCATCATGCTTTTTGATCCAGCATACACTCACAATAGATTCATCTCCGCAAGGAATCGAGGTACTTATCGATAACGTTCCGTACACCACGCCTGTATCGACAGAATTGTCTTACGGTTTACACACAATCAAAGTAATACCCACTTATGCGACGACTGGCAATTACGCCGGTACATCGAACACTCAATATATTTTTTCTTCATGGTCTGACGGATCAACTCAAAATCCCCGACAGATAAATCTAACATCTTCTCAAAATTACTCATTCACACTTTCAACTTACTACAAACTTGTCCTTGGATCGAATATAGGCATTTCACCATCGTCAAGTCCTGTTTATCCAAATAATTTTTATCCGCAAAATTCTTCGGTAGATATTACGGCACCACAAATTTCTGGATTCGTATTTGATTACTGGATCATAAACGGAGGAGTTGTAACCGGAAATCAGCAGACTCAGATTTTAACGCTTCCGACTCAGGCAACGGCTATTTACACGCAAATAGTTCCACCTTCAATTCCTTCAAACCCGTATCCTGAAAATGGAAGTACCGGCCTTTCAACGACGGTAAAATTAACCTGGTCGGGATACGACCCGAATGACTTTCCACTTACCTATTCACTCTATTTTGGAACTTCTCAAAATCCTCCGCTCGTCGCCTCAGGCCTTTCGACCTCAACTTACACGGTCTCAAACCTCAATTATTCGATGACATATTACTGGTACATTATCGCAAACAACGGTTATGCCTCGACGACAGGATCTCTGTGGTCTTTCACAACGCAATCGGCTCCAGAGCCGGCCGCATACGGGATCGTAAATGGAACGGTTAGTGTTTACACCGGTCAGAGTGTCTTTGTTTCATCTGCACCGGTTTATCAAAATGCAAACTGGCAAATACAAAAATACACGGGTCCCGATTACATTCCGGGACAGATAATCGTCGGGTTCAAAAGTGGCATCAGACCGAGTACGCTTTCTTTATATCCGTCTCCATTCAAATACAACGTTGTAAGCACTCTTCAAACTCCGAATTACGCGGTCAACGCCTCTTTGATAACCGTCTCAACATCAGTCGAAAGGGCTATCGGTTATTTCAAATCCCTTCCAAACGTCGTCTACGCCGAGCCCAACTACATAGTTCACGCTTTATCGACTCCGAATGATCCGTATTTCTCAAATCAATGGTATTTACAAGATATCGAAGTACCGCAGGCATGGAATGTATCAACGGGTGCGAACACGGTGATAGTTGCCGTAATAGATACCGGTGTTTCATTGACACATCCGGATCTTCAAAACATACTCGTGCCAGGCTACAACTTTGTCAACAACACGACAAACACGATGGACGATTTCGGCCACGGCACATTCGTTGCCGGCATAATAGACGCAGACACGAATAACGGAATTGGCATTGCGGGAATAAACTGGGGAGGTTCCAATTCCACGAAAATAATGCCGATAGTCGTCCTTGGATCGAACGGATCTGGATCTACTTATTATGTCAGCGAAGGCATAATTTATGCCGTCGAGCATGGCGCAAAGGTGATAAATTTAAGTCTCGGCGGGATTGAATACGATCAAACGGAACAACTCGCATGCCAGTACGCATACAACAACAACGTTGTGGTCGTTGCCGCTGCCGGAAACGATTCAAAAAATACTTTGGAATATCCCGCCGCATTTCCGACAGTTATTCCAGTCGCGTCTGTCGCTCCTTCAGGATCTTCATACACGCTCGCTTACTATTCGAATTACAGTTCAACGGCCATCTGTGCACCCGGAGGACAGATGTATTCGCAAAATGATCCGAATGGAGTTTTTAGCACGACTTATTCGACATCGACAAACACAAATGGATACGGATACTGGCAGGGTACGTCCTTTGCGGCACCGCAGGTCTCGGCCATAGCGGCACTTATGATAGCCCACAACATAACAGGTGTTGCAAATATAACTAAAATCCTCGAAAACACCGCGACATACATAGGCCCTCAATCAACCTTTGGATACGGTCTTGTTAATGCTTACAATGCCGTGACTTACAACGGAGGGTGGGAGCCTATGATCATATGGGCACAGAACTCTTCCGGAATTGTGGCAACTGCTGTCGTTTCTCCGAATGGAAGTTTTTCCATGAAGGTACCGGTGGGAAATTATCAAATATATGCATGGCAGGACTTTAACGGAGACGGGCAGATAGATCAAGGCGACCTTTATGGGTATTACGGATATTCGGGCACCCAATCGACACCGATGACTTTGAATGTAAGTGCAAATCAAACTTACAATTTAAACATACAGGTAAGTCCCGAAATCAGCACCCCTCCATCTGTTTATGGCACATCAAAGAGTGCGCTTGACGAATTCATTCAAAGCCTCATAAAGGCCCATTATGAAAATCTCAGATCCTCTTTACAATCCAGTCGATGATCGTTTTTCGAAATTCTGACGAGTATTGAGGATCGCAAAAGATTTCATGATAGGCGCCATCAAAAATTTTCAATTCTTTATCCTTTGAGGCGATGGAGGAGAACAACTTTTTCGTTCCATCGTATGGAACGATTTTGTCCTGCGATCCCGCTAACATAAGCACAGGCGTCGTGAAATATGGTGCCTTTTCAAAAACTATCTCTATATTTTTGAACAATTCAGATGAAAGTCTTGCGGTTATCCTGTTGTGGACGAGTGGATCTTTTGTGTAGTCTGAAATAACTTCTTCATTTCTCGAGATCGTTTTTGGATCTATGCCGTTGTTGAAGGCCATCTTAGGGTTTAAAGTTGAAAAGACCCGTGCAACTGCCTTGGTCAGAGCCGGAACATTTTGTGAAGAAAATGCGCCGCTTGAAAGTACAGTACCCTTTAAGCGTCCCTGGAATTCTTCGTTGTACCTTGCGGCGATAAGACCGCCAAGACTGTGACCCAACATGAAAATCGGAAGGTTTGTCTTTTGCATCTTTATGAAGTCATCTATGTCTTTCAGAAAATCCTCAAAATGATCCACATATCCTTTTATAACTGGATTCTTGCCATGTCCTCTTTGATTGAATCCAACCATCTCAAGACCGGCAGCGTTGAATTCTTTGGATATGACATCATATCGTGAGACGTGTTCACCAAGGCCATGAATTATCACAACAACTGCTCTTGCACCATTTACAGGCCATCTGAAAGCATCTGTCTTTCTGCCATTCAAGGTTATTTCAGCAGATTCCATTTTATCACCTCACGAATTAACATTGCCTATAACTTTCTCTATCTCCTCAACGCTGATTGCCCCGATTCTCAAAATTTTAGGAGGATTGACCGTCATATCTATGACAGTAGAAGGAAGACCTTTCTCAACAGGGCCATCGTCTACGTAAAGATCTACCGAATCTTTAAGATAATTATATGCATCTGTACACGTGAGGGGATCTTTTTGACCTGAAAGATTTGCGCTCGTCGCAGCAATTGGTCCGACCAAAGCGGAAAGATCCCTGAAAAATTTGCTTGACGGCATCCTGAAACCAACGGTATAGCCGTAAGAGATGGCCGATCGGGGAACGGCACAAGACGCCTCCAAAACTATTGACAAAGGTCCTGGCCAGAAAGTTTTCATAAGATCGGAGACCTTATCCGAAACATACCTTGAAAGATCAAAAACATGTGCCATCTTGGATATATGTATAAGCAACGGCTTGTCAAAGTTTCTTCCTTTTATTTCATATATATGCTTTATGGCATTATCATCGTCCAAAAGTACACCTACGCCATAAACGGTTTCGGTTGGGAAAACAACTGTACCCCCATTTTTCAAAATGTCCGAGGCAATTTTTAAAGTTTCTGGATCTTTAGAAGATAGTATTTTGGCCATTTTCCCTCCTCGATACAAAAATGAGTCGCTTAGTTGCGACTCTGCTTTTACCCATCTGGTGCCGAGGGCGGGACTTGAACCCGCACGAGCGTAAGCCCACATGCCCCTCAAGCATGCGTGTCTGCCAGTTCCACCACCTCGGCAATCCTAAATATCATATCAAAGAAATAAAATTATGTCAAGTTCTAATGGTCAGGGCGACTGGATTTGAACCAGCGACCTCCAAGTCCCGAACCTGGCGTTCTTCCATCTGAACTACGCCCTGTTTTGAAAATTATACCATGAAAAGCACAAACACGTCAATGTTAACATATATTGACTTTAGGATTTTGAATGTGTATAATTATCTTGATCGTTTCTCTAACAAATGCCAAGGAGGCAGAAATTATGGAAGCTCTGAAAGTTTCTTCGAAATCGAAACCCACGGCAGTAGCAGGTGCACTTGCTGGAGTACTTAGAGAAAACGGCAAGGCTGAGATTCAATCCATCGGGGCAGGAGCGGTAAATCAGGCTGTCAAAGCAGTTGCAATAGCGAGAGGATATGTTGCACCCAGTGGAATGGATCTCGTTTGTATTCCATCTTTTGTCGATATAGAAATCGATGGAGAGATGAGAACAGCCATAAAGTTTGTCGTTGAGCCAAGAAAATGATCGAAAAGCGCCTAAAGGCGCTTTTTACTTTCCCATATCCGTGCCAACCCGAGCGGTATATACAACGGCAAGCATTGTCTGGATCAAAGTGGCGTAAGAGTTACATGTATACTTCACGCTCCGTCCGTCTATTCTTTTTAAACCAGGTATAAGCATTGATTCATCGGCCATTTCAGTGGAATTGAATTCCACATCGAGTTCATAAGGTGAATTGAATTTATAGAGTTTTATCGACTTATCGTAAGTTCTGTCGAGTGCCGTCTTTACACCTGCAATTATTTCCCTTTTAAGCACATTTTTAGGCCGCATGATCGCGGCAAATCTGCTTAAGCCGGTTTTCGTTTCTATTAAAACGGTGCTTTGAAGTGTGTCTTTTAACTCATCCACAAGCGCATGATCTCCTATGACCAAAGAAACCGGTATTCCAAACTCACCTGCGAATGCAGCGTTTATCAGAGTTTCATTCATTCTCATGCCATTTATTTTCATCGTGTGTACGGATGCGGACGAATAGGTGTGATCCATTATTCCATGAATAGCGCCAACACCGGCATGATATCCAACAAAAAAGACCGTGGAAAATGATTCGTCTAATCCGGCCATCATGTAATAATCTCGAAGTCCACCCCTTAAAAGATAAAGTCTGTCGTCGTATCCTGTAAAATCGTAAGATATATTTTCTCCGAGTGCGTGAGAATCGCATACAAGTATCTGATCTACATTTGAATTTTGTTTTGACGCTTTTACTCCATCAACAACCCATTGAAGCGTTTCCTCAAGATATCTATTCAAAAATCGTGGATCTTTGTCGCTCACCTGATGCCATGAGTTTATTCCGGGTAGTCCTTCCATATCCGTAGAAATGTAGATTTTCATAACTCCTCCTCAATCTAAATTTAGATACGGTCCTGCAAAAGCAGGACCGTCAATTTACTTTGAAAGCATGTAGAAATATGGACCAAATTGGCCTATCTCTGCGTTGTAATACCAACCCTTTACCCACTTTCGCGCAACCCAGTAGGCTTCCGGTTGATCCGGCCATATGTAAAGTGCATTTTCGTAATCCAGTTTCGAAAGTTCCTGCGCTATCTTTGCCCTCTGATCAGGATCCAAAGTCGTGACAAGTTTATCGACAAGGACATCGAGATTTTGTTTGGCAAAATCGACGAAACTCTGTCCCAAAAATGAGGCGTAAAATCCGTTAGATGAATAGCACGCAAACGCAAAATCATAAGGATCTGGATAATCCGCACCCCATGAAACAGAGGTAATCGGCAGTTTACCGGCAATCAAATCCGCACTGAAAGACGAATTTATCTCTCCGAGGGCGCTTATTTGAAATTTTGGATTTATCTGCCTTGCGTACGTACTCAAAGTTTGAAGTGCAAGTTGTCTTGTGGCATTGCCAGCACCGTAAACTACTGTGAATTTAAAGCCTAAATCCCACAATTTTCCGTTGTATGCTTTTTTGAAATATTCGGTTGCTTTGGCTAAATCTTGATGATATTTCGGCAGATTCGGATCGTATCCGAGAAGACCGTCTATTATCGCACTGTTTGGCTGCAAAGCCTGTCCATTCCATACCTGTTCTATGTATTGTTTGTACGGGAAAAGGTACTCGAAGGCTTTTCTGACGTCTAAATTGGAGAAGAAATCAGGTGGAATACCGTTTCCGTCCAATTTGCCCGATCCTATGAAATTATTTGGAGTTGTTATGTTCCACTGAAATGGCATCAAATCAACAAGCAACATTGGAAATCCGGTCAAAACCGTTATATCCGGGTTGTTTTGGACTTGCGAAAGATTTTGAACTGGAACACGTATCGCGTCTGCCTGTCCACGTTGCAGATCGAGTAAACTTGTCGTGAATTCATTTACATATTTTATGACTGCATATTTTATCTTTGCCGGTCCTGCCCAGTAATTGTCAAATCTTTGGAAAAACACTTCCTGTCCCGGCGTTATGTACTTTATCATGTAAGGACCTGTTCCGTTTTCTATATCATACAGAGGATCGTTGCCAACGGCAGGATTATGATATTGCCACCAGTCATCGGCAGCTCCGTCCCATGTGTTATGTTCGGCACACCATTTTTGATCCAAAACGGCCGCCCAGTTAGAAACAGGACCCGCAAGTATGTAAAGGAACGGTGCATAGGGCTGAGGAAGATGAATTATCAGATCATTACCCTTTATCTCAAAATCTTTGTTTAGAATGTCAAAGGCGTTTATGAGAGCCTGCTTGTAATTGTCGTTTAACAATTTGTTGGTTCCGGTCGCAAAGATGCCGAGAGAATCGAAACTCGTGTAACTCAATGGATTTTTGAGTCCGAGTTGCTGGGCAACGACCTGCACTATCGATGTGACGTACTGACCATCAATTTGTGGAAACAAAGGTCCGGTGAGCAGCCATGCTGGTCCGCTTACCACATCGAGTATTATCGTTCTCTCGAGTGAATATACTATGTCCTGCGGTGTTAATCTGTCCCCGTTGTGAAATAGCACACCATCTCTTATGTGAAAAACGTAAGTTGTGCCGTTGTCCAGTATGGTTCCGTCTTTGAGAGATGGGACGTTTGTTGATAACATAGGAGAAAGATTCACGGTAGAAGTGCCATCATATTGAATCAGTTGATCGTAAAGTTGCATTACCACCTCGCTTGAGGTGAAATCGTACTCAAAAGCAGGATCCAAACTCCAAAAAGGTCCGGGTTGTTCGTAAACGAAAGTATCAGGATTGACAACACTATCGCTTATCGCAACGACACCGATGCTAAAAATCACGGCCAACAGAATCACAAAAACTTTTTTCATTAGATCAGCCCCCTTGCTTTTATTGTAGAACTTTTATATTCAAAAGATTACCTTTAACCATAATTGAATCTATTTCAAAAGTGTCTTTATCAACAAAAACAATATCTGCGCGTTTGGACTTTTCTATCGTTCCTGCGTTGTCGAGTTTGAAAAATCTCGAAACATTTATAGTGAACGGCTTCAAAGCATCTTCTATCTTCATACCTCTTTTGACGCATGCTTTAAAGTTTTTGAACATGACAGAACAATCAGAAACTTTCATCGAAACAAAGTTGCCTTTCTCATCAAAGTCCGGAATGCTACCGTTAGAATCACTGCTTACAAGGATGTGATCCAAACCGGCACCATTTGAAATGAGATATTCGATAGAATCCACAACGCTGACGGATTCCTTTGAAGTGTCTTCCGCCGTTATGTCGACAAAGCCGCCCATCTTGATCCATTCTAAAGCGTTTTGAAGCAGTAACATATTCCTGTTGACGTGCGTCGGCAGGAAAGATTCTATCTTTATTTCATCGTCAGAAACGGCTTCTATCAGAGGAGACAGCATTTTCTTCGAGTTACCGACGTGTACGATGATCTTGCCGGATTTTGAGGAAATCATCGAAGCAACACGGCATTCTTGGGCAACTTTTTTAATTTCTTCCACTGTTATGGCACTTGATCGATGATCTGAGATCGCCAATTCACCGATTCCTATTACCGGATCGAGCAGCACGATATCTTTTTCAATCGATCCTGTTATGGTTTTGACCGGATATTGATAAGATCCCGTCATCATGTAAGCGTTGATGTTTTCCAATCGCAATGAATTGGTCTTTGCAAAAAGAGAAATCAAAGATTTTGTGATTGAATCGGTTCCAAGCAATCCAATTACCGAGGTGATGCCATAATTTAAAAGTTTTGAACTTTCAATTTCCGGAATTCTTGATACAAATCCCCCTTCCCCTCCTCCACCTATCACGTGAACATGGCCATCTATGAATCCTGGAATGGCAATCACGTTTTTCAATCTAACCTCTTTGGCAAAGTCGAATTCTCTTCTTTTAGATATTTCTTCGATATATCCATTGGAAATCAAAATATCCATTTTACCTTTGTAAGTGGGATCGTACAGTTCAACCGCTTTGATTGATATTATGATCATCACCTCGTTTACCAGATCGAGCAGCGAATGTGCCAAATTTTCATTTAATTTGGAATGAGAGAAATTATCATATTTTAAACGAAATTCGAATTCACGATAGATTTTGAATTGTAAAAGTGGACAATAAAGTGGATCTGTGTAAGAGAATTATGTTCTAATATTTCTTATTTGAAGTACTTAAAAATTGGTAACCCAATTTTGAAACACTTGCACCAATTCTTCCAACATTCACAGAGATATATCCCAGTGATTTTAGATGGGACAAAATCTTTCTTACCTCATTTTCCTTTATATGACACATTTTTGCTATCTTGCTTCTACCAGAATTTCTGTTTTCGTAAAGAAATCTAAGCACTTCGATCTCTGAATGATTCAAGACATCAATTCCCTCAAATATCTTTTTTGACAAATATGGAGGTATTTCATTTATGCCAATCGTCCCAGAAAAAAGATTACCGGTGTAATCCACGAAATTCTCAACTTCTCTTCCGTTGCCAGGCCATGAATGTTTTTTAAGTAAAGACACCAAATCCGGATCGAAATAAATATCATAACCCTTTTTAGACACAAAATATTTTAAAAGCACATCGAGATCATCAATTCTTTCCCTTAAAGTTGGAATATGCAATTGAAAAGTGGATATCCTATAAAACAAATCCATTCTGAATTTTCCAACTTCCATCATTTCAAATAAATTCATATTCGTGGCCGATATAATTCGAACATTTACAGGTATAACGTTTGTACCGCCTACTTTTATGATCTCTTTCTCCTGTAAAACTCTTAACAATTTCGATTGCAGTTCAAAGGGTATTTCCGATATCTCATCCAAAAATATCGTTCCGTTATTTGCTATTTCAAACAAACCTGATTTTCCGCCTTTCTTGGCACCCGTAAAAGCGCCTTCTTCATAACCAAACAATTCGCTTTCAAGCAATTCTTCCGATAAAGAAGCACAATTGACCGGTACAAAAGGACCATCCGATCTTTTTGAATAGTTATGAATGGCCTGGGCAAAAAGTTCTTTGCCTGTACCGCTTTCTCCTTCAAGCAAAATCGGCATATCAGAAATGGCCATCTTTTTTGCGAGTTTAACGACATCTTGAATTTTATCCCCGCCAACTATGGCGTTAAAGTCCATCTTTGCGACCATTCCAGCTTTTTTCATCTTAAAAGCATGTTTTCTTTCCACATCTCTGTAAAGGTCAACGGGATAAAAAGAAATCATCATCGTACCGCCCGGCACTTCTTTCGAGTTTACTATCATTTCGGCATCATTCATCTCAATTATTTCGTTGTAAAGTTCTCTATCAACGTATTTAAGTCCCATTTTTTGAAAGATCGGATGCATTTCCTTGCCAATACCGATCTGACCAAGATATTTTTCGGCGAGATAGTTAACAAGTAAGATTTTTCCGTCTTCTTTGGAATAAGCAATCACAGCCTGTTTTGTCATGGAAAGCACTGTTTCCAAATCAAGTCTTACAGTTGCCATATCCAACAAAAATCTCTGCAACCCCGGCTGGGTAGATTTAACCGTTTTCGAATACTCAATTATTTTGTGAAGATCTTCCCACTCAAATAAATTGAGTCTGAACAACAATTCGAGTATAACTGAAGGATCGAAGATCCGATCGTGTATATCTATTACATTTTTGACAAACGATGGCACATATCTTGTTTCTCCGGGAGTCACGGCAGTTTCAAGACGAGGAAAATCTTTGCAGCCTGGGTAATAAACGTGCAAATCAAGATCAAGCCCTAACTCTTTTGTAAGCAGCACGACTTCTTCGGCAGATTCTTTTGAATCGTTTACCAGCAACATGGGAAGACCACTTTTAAGAGATTTTAAACTTTCCCATCCATCCATTGTTAAAGTGCGGCGTGGACTTAAAATCGGAATTTTTTCCTTTTGCGGAATTACAACATATTTTGCCACAAATTCTCCGGACAAAAGTATCACATCCGCTTCGTCTATCGATACCCTTTCATCTTTGACGATATAGCGTACGAAATCAGCCTTGCCTTTTAGGAAAAAACTCAGTTCATGCTCTAACAATTCTGCCAGTTCACTTTTCATCGAAACAATGCCTATTTTTTTCAATCAAATCATCCTTGCTATCAAAAAAAGTCCTGTTTGAACAGGACTTTTTGAAATTTGCTTGGCTCCACCAGTAGGACTCGAACCTACAACCCTCCGGTTAACAGCCGGATGCTCTACCGGTTGAGCTATGGTGGAAGGTACAAAAAGATTTTACTACAATAATTATACTTTTGTCAACAAGTAACATCTATCATTTGACTGAAGTTCGCTTTCCGAAACTAAAACTTATAAATCTGGTGCCCCTAG
>NZ_JBMFWB010000026.1:0-24899 GCF_049965695.1 Athalassotoga sp.
ACGCAGCGTCGGCCACCTCGCGGCATCATGCTCTCCGCCTCCGTCCGTCTTTTTCCACGTGCCACCGGCTACCCGCTACGTGCTGTTTTACTGATCACTGATCACGCGTTACTGTTTTTTCCTCTAATCTCCAATCCCTAATGTCTCTTTCTTGCCATATGCGATGTGTCATTTTTCATTCTTATGATATCATATATTTGTGCTCGAAGAATTTTACAAAGGAGAATCTCGATGAGGGTTTTAATAGTTACGCAACATTATCCGCCCGATCTCGGCGCTTCGGCTTTCAGACTTAAGGCTCTTTCAGATGAACTGACGAAAAGGGATCACGATGTGACGGTACTGACCGCAACGCCTAACCGTTATTCTTCTCTAAAAACATCAGAAGAACTTTCCGGAAAAGAAAAAATCGTAAGAATAACCGTTAAAACAGGAAACGATTCTGCGCTTGCCCAGATATGGAGGCAGGCAGACTTTTATCTGAAGATGAAAAGTAAAGCGAAAAAGTTATGCAACGAAAGCCGTTTTGACGTCGGAATAGTATCAAGTCCTCCATTTCTTATAGGCGTCGCCGGCATCTCCCTCAAAAAAAAGGTCAAGAAACTCATATTAGAGGTGAGAGATCTGTGGCCGGATACGATCGTTGAACTTGGAAGGGCAAAAGCATCAAATCCCATCATAAAGGTAATGAAACACTACGAAAAAAGCATGTACGTTGCAGCCGACAAAATAGTCACGGTTCTTCCTTTCATGAACGACAACATATCATCAAAAGGCATAGATCGTGGGAAACTCGTCACCTTTTCTAACGGACTTGATGGCTACCTGCTCAAAGAGATAACGGATTGGAGCGAAAAAAAGGATGCCGCGAGACAATCTCTTTCCATCGAAAAAGACGAATTTCTCGTTTCATACATAGGCAACGTTGGACTCGGTCAAAATCTTGCCGTCCTCGTTGATGCGGCAAAAGCGCTGAAAAATATCCAGTTCATGATAGTCGGAGATGGTTCTGACAAAGAAAGACTGATGACTTTATCGAAAGGGATAGAAAACATTCATTTTGTTCCGCCGGTTCCGAGAGATCGTGTACCGATTTATTATTCCGCAAGCGATGTGCTTTTCATACACCTTGCAAAAAGCGATCTTTTCGCAGACTCGCTTCCTTCGAAAACCTTTGAATATGCCGTCGCAAACAGACCCGTTGTATACGGTCTTGACGGACTTTCGGCCGAAATACTTGACAAATCGAAGTCAGGCATAAGGGTTCACAGAGAAAACGTCGGCGAGATCGTTGATTCGATCAAAAAGATAAAAGAAAATTACGATTTCTACCAAAAAAACGCAACTGAAGGAAAAGATTACGTTATTCAAAATTACCTCAGAGAAGGAATTGTCAAAAGATACGTTGACTTCCTCGAAAAGTTAGACTGAACGCGGTTTGACTCTCAAAGTCTTAAAATTTTTGTATGTTACAAATCCAGGTTTTGCACCTTTAGGCTTTGATACGTATTTAACGTAAGTGTAGTCCACGCTTGCCCAGAGATCGTTGCGATATTTTGAATGACCGGCCGCAAATGATGCCGCAAGTTCTATAACGTCATCAGAAGGCTCTCTTTTGCCGGTTACAAGTATGACGTGAGATCCCGGTACTTCCCTTGCGTGAAACCACAGATCATCAGGAGAGGCCGATCGCGTTATTCTGTCATTCTGAATGTTGTTTTTGCCAATTATGATCTTGAAATCTTTTACATCGTATTCTATGGGTTTCGACTCTTTCTGAATCTTTTGTTTTTTCCTGACCGGTATGTATTTGAAGATTGAAAGTTCTTTTTCTATCTCGTCGAGTTCCGCGTTTTCAGAGATATTTTCTATTTCGTATTCAATTTCTTGAAGGTACGATATCCTTTTTTGAATCGTTTCTTCTCTTTTCACGATGCCATCGTGTTTGTTCTTAAGGCGCGTGTAAATGGAGAAGAAATGCTGGGCGTTTTTCGATACGTCTATCTTGGGATCGAGATTCACGATCACGGTTTTATTTGTTTCCCAGTCTAAAACTTCGACTCTTTGTGATTTTTTGGGAAGTTCATGCAAATGTGCCATCAAAAGTTCGCCGTATTTTCTGAATTCTTCGGCGTTATCAGATTCTTTCAATTCCTGCCTTACTTTTCTTAGGATCTCGGCATTTTTGTCTATGAGACTTTTAACACTTTTCGAGAGCCTTTCTTTTTTTAAAATCGGTGATTCTTCTTTCGTGCCTGAAAGCAATTTTTCTATCGCTTCAGAAGCACTCTCAAAAGTCTTGAATTCGCCGTAAGGTTCGAAAGCGTATATATCCTTCGGCATTTCGCCGTCGAAAGAAAGATAAACATGCGTATCATCAAGATTTTTCACCATTTTTCTTATCAATTCAACAATTCTGTCAATTTCGTCGACCTTCAAAGAGGTAATTTCGGTGTCAAAACTCAAATTTGCGATTTTTGCCACTTCAATGGCGGTTTTCTTTGAAAATCCTCTTACCTTTGATACAAGAAATTGATCGAGACGGCCGGCAGCGTTCAGGAAGAGATTTTCATCGACCTTCCATGGTTCTATTCTATCTTCATCTGGCAGGACATAATTGACGCCGGGTAAAATCGTTCTTTTAACGGATGAAACATTCTTAAAGGCCGAAATAACCTTACCATCTTTCACAAGGATGATATTTCCGAAACTTCCCATGACCTCATGGTAAAGTTCGAAGATCTCCTTTTCACCTATAAGATTTTTCACTTCGAATTCAAATTTAACGATTCTATCGAAATCAACCTGGCTTACTCTCAAAAGGATCGATCCCTTCAATTTTGCCCTCATAAGAGAAACAAAACTCGATGGATTAACATCTTTTTCGACAAATATTTTTGTGAATCTGAAATTAGGCCATCCGCCGACATCGATCATAAGGTCTCTCTTGTTCAAAGAAAGCACAATCGAATGGCCTGTTGCGTCGTATATTCCGGTGAGGTAAACCGGAGTTTCTACCTCTTTTACGATCTTGGCCACCAAAAATGAATCGTAAGGCATTTACATCCACCTTTGCTTTAAAACGATTTTTTTATACCATCTCACGAAATATTCCACAAACCTCTCGTAAAGCAAAAGGCCTAAAATTCCCAGCGCTACCAGATAAACGGAATATTTGCCCACATTCAAATTCAAAAGGTAAGTTATGACAAAATAAGACAAAAAGGCAAGACCGAAAAGCAAAACAAAATGAAATGCTATCCTTAATATTTTCCTGCTTTTAAAAAGATCTCTCAACAGAGAATAGGGGCCGAAAAGCAATATGAAAATCATCGTGGATATTCTGAGAGGAAAGATCAAAAACACAACAGCGGAAATCACGGCATAAGAGATTATTCCGGCTCTTTTCCCAAATTGATCGGTTAGGGCAATGAGAGGAAGAGAGGAAAAGATCAACAAAAAAAGATCATCACCGAATATCGCGGAAGATGAAACGAGAATAATCGAAAGTGCGGAATAAATCGATCCAAAGGCTATATCTCTCGCCTTCAAATTAAATTCCTCCCATGCAATGACAGCATATATCCGTACAGGCAAGCGCAGCGCAGCAACTCAGACATGCTCCCGCTTCATCGTTCATGCCGCCACCCTGGGCAGGACCGTTCATCGTCGGATTGTAATTTCTTCTCGAAGTTCTCAGAAATTCTTTGTAAACATCATCATATTCCTTGTTATCGGGTTTCGCTTCATGGGCATATTTGAGATAGGTTCCGGCTTTATCGTACCACCCCTGTCTGAGATATATAAGGCCGCTCAAAAAGTACCATTCTGGATTTGATTTGTCTGAAACTCTGACGAGTAAATCTTCAGCGCCATAATAATCTCCCGCATCTATTTTCTGCCTTGCCTGTTGAAAAAAGGATTGATCTTCATTTGAGGCGTTTGATACGTCGTAAGAAGGATTATCAAGATGATCCAAAAGATATTTGTAAGCCTCATTTACCTCTTTGATCTTTTCTTCGGCAAGTGCTTTCATATCCGGATTGTCTCTGAATTTATCAGGATGATATTTTTTTATGAGTTCTCTGTAAGCATCCCTTATTTCTTCTTTAGTTGCATTTCTACCTACACCAAGTACCTCGTATGGATCTTTCAATTTTTCATCATCCTTTTGTCGAGAATTTTCGTAGATGTTCCGGGCAGCCCATAAAAAATCACATTTTCCACCAAATTTCTGTTAATCGAAGGGTCGATTTTAAGATTTTCGTACTCTTGCTGTATTCTTTGTACCAAAAAATCGATGGGTGCCTTTTCTTTCTCTCTTATTTTAGCAAAAAAGTCCGGATCATCAAAGTTAGATCCATATTTTACTAAGAATGGATTGTAATTTTTCTTTTTGAAATCTTCTTCAAGATCATCAAGCGCATCTATGAGATATACCCATCTTCCCATGAGATATATCATGTTAGACGCCCTTTTGAGATTTGAAAGAGAAGTTGCCATGGCCTCTGAAAGTTTACCGAAAAGATCGGCAACTTCTTGAGGATCCGATTCTTCCGAAATTTCTGAAAACAGAATTCTATCGGTGTATGGTTTGGAAATTCTAAAAAATTCGTCGTTGGATTTGAAATGAAACAAGAAAAAGGAAAGTACATGCGTAAATCCCTTTGAATCTCTTTTGAAATCGTCTATCTTCAAATCAGAGAAAAACTTGGATATCTCCATTCCAAACCGAATATCTTCGCTTTTAACGATGCGCTTTTTTTGAAATGGGGGCAAAGGACATCTTGCATGATCGAATTGACATTGCTTTCCCGATAAAACGTCGCTCAGAATGACGAAAAAAGTCGAATCATAACTCAGCAGAAGGCGGGAAACAGGTCCATATTTTTTTGACAAACCGGTACATATGCCACAATAATAAGCGTTGTAAAGTTTAAGTTCTCTAACTTTAAGTTCGTTTACATCAGGCTTTAGATACCCTATCATTTACCATCTACAACATAGATGTTGTAAAATCCATTCTTCAGCATTTGATTTGCTATTGAAACGGCATCCTGACCTGAAATAACGTACTTCAAAAACGGATCGGCGTTTTTAGGTGGATAAGAA
The DNA here is from genome assembly GCF_049965695.1 of Athalassotoga sp. Lineage (NCBI taxonomy): Bacteria > Thermotogati > Thermotogota > Thermotogae > Mesoaciditogales > Mesoaciditogaceae > Athalassotoga > Athalassotoga sp. The sequence goes on from NZ_JBMFWB010000026.1 coordinate 5,113, forward strand.
TCTATTTTCTTTGACAGAGGATCATTTTTGAGTATGTAATTAGCCTGATCATTTGTGAGTTCGATTATGGAAGACGTACCCACGAAATTGCTGTTTCCCTTTGAGAACGTGTTAAAATCGATATTTTTGGCGTAATCTCCCAGTGCGATGTACTGAAGTACTTTTAAAAAGTCAGAAGCACCAAGATAACCTGGCAAATAAGTTATCGGAGTACCGGCGGACGTAAAAAAGAAAAGCGTCGGAGTGCCTTTAACCCCGAATCCCTGAAAGAGTTGTGTGTAAGTGTAGGTATTACCCTGAAAATTTGCGGTATCGTTGGTTTCGTAAATTTCACCGATCACGAAATTATTTGACAGCATATGCTGAACGTCGAGATTTGAGAGCGTATCGCTTTTTAGTTTGTTGCAATAAAAGCAATTCGGATCCGAAAAAACTATTATCGCATCTTTTTGCTCATACTTTGATAAAGTCATAACCGTGTTAAAGTTGTTGAGCAATACATTGTTTAACGAATAGGCAAAAACACTTAAACCGATAAGAGACAGCAACAAAAGCACGAGAATTTTCTTCATTTTAACCTCCTCTGTTAACTTAGAAGTGCAAGTTTACCAAAAATCATCAAAAAGCCAAAAATTATAAGCACTATTCCGCCAGTCACGTTTATCCATCTTTGATATTTGACGAGAAAAGCAACGATTCTGTTCACCACCTGAATCAATACAGATGCCAATATGAGAGGAATGACAAGGCCCAAAGAAAAAATGGAAAGTAAAGTTCCGCCCGATAAAGTGTTTCCCGTCGCAGCCATCGTGAGAATGGTTCCAAGCGCCGGACCTATGCAAGGTGTCCATGCAAAGGCAGTTACAATTCCAAAAAGAAAGGCACTCCAGAAACTATCCACATTTCTTTTGAAAGGTATGTAAATGCCCTTTTCAAAAAAAGGCAACGTGAAAAGACCCGTGTAACTTAACCCAAAGATCACGACGAGAATACCTCCTATTATCTCGACGTACCTCTTGTACGTGATCAAAAAAACGCCAAAAGTACCGCTTGCGAGACCAAGCAGGATGAAAATAACCGAAAGGCCTATTGAAAATGCAACCGCTTTGTAAATTGCCGCGCTTCTTCCACGTGAAGAAACAAGAAAAGCCAAAAAACCGGGTAAAATGGGAAAAATACATGGAGAAAAGAAACTTAAAATTCCTCCAACAAATGCACCCCAGTAAGAGATTTGTGCCGTTACGGTGATTGGAGACAAATTAACCCTCCTGTACGATTGGTTTAAGTATATTATACCCTATATGGGGTATGGCAAGAAAGAGACATTAGGGATTGGAGATTAGGAAAAAATCAGCATATGGCGAATAGCCTATGGCAAAAACAGTGACGGGTAACGCGTGATCGGCAGAACAGCACGTAGCGGGTGGCTGGTGGCGCGTGGAAAAAATGGTGACGCGTGATCGGTAACGAGTGACGCATTGAAAAAGACGGACGGAGGCGGAGAGCATGATGCCGCGAGGTGGCCTCCGCAGCAACGCGAGGACCAGACACCGAAGGGCGAATGCTGGAGCCGACGCACAAAAAAAGCACGTAGCGGTTAGCCGGTGGCGAGTGAAAAAAAACAGTAACGGGTAACGCGTGACGCGTGATCGGCAAAACAGCGCATGAGAAAAATCGGTATGATAACTTAAAAGAATTTTGTGATAAAATTGAATAAGTGCTTCAGGAGGTAAAAGATGGACGATTTTGAGATGCTTGTGGATACTATAAAAGCCCAGATTGATAAAGTTAAAGACCTTGATGAAGTGGAAAAAATCAGGGTTGCAACTCTTGGTAAAAACGGGAATATCACTTCGTTGATGAAGAAAATTTCAACTCTTCCGCCAGAAGAAAGGGCGAATTTCGGTAAAAAAGTGAACGATTTGAAAATGAAGATCGAAAATTTGCTTTCTGAAAAGACATCCGTTCTTAAAGCGGAGGCCCTTAAATCAAAATCTTTAGAAAGATCGATAGACCTGACGATCCCGGGACCTTTAAGATCTGTCGGAAAAATTCACGTCATAAATCACGTTATAAACGAGTGCGTTGACGTTTTTTCAAAAATGGGTTTCAACGTCGTGGAGGGCCCAGAGATAGAAAACGTCTATTACAACTTTGAGGCGCTCAATACCCCTCAATGGCATCCAGCAAGAGATCTTCACGATACATTTTACATCTCGGAAACACTTTTGCTCAGAACCCATACCTCTCCAGTTCAAATAAGAACGATGGAAAATCAAAAGCCGCCGATCAGAATTATCTCTGCCGGACGTGTTTACAGAAACGATTATGATGCCACCCATCTTCCTTCTTTTTTTCAAATGGAAGGACTTGCGATAGACAGAAACATCTCAATAGCAGATCTCAAAGGAACTCTCGAGAGTGCAATAAGAACTTTGCTTGGTCAGGACAAGATCGTAAGATTCAGGCCGCATTATTTCCCTTTCACCGAACCGAGCGTTGAAGTTGATGTTTCATTTGCCGGAAAAAAAGAATGGCTTGAAGTGCTCGGTGCCGGCATGGTTCATCCCAACGTTTTAAGAAATGTTGGATTTGATCCGGAGAAATGGCAGGGATTTGCCTTCGGAATGGGCATCGAAAGAATCGCGATGCTTAAGTACGGCATAAACGACATAAGAGAATTTCCGAGAAATTATCTTAAATTTCTGAGATTATTTTGATGAAAAGGTGATTTGCTTGAAACTATCCGTTGAATGGTTAAAAGATTACGTGGATATAGATGGTGATATTCAAAAACTTTCCGATGATCTCACGATGTCGGGAAGTGAGGTTGAAGAGATAGAGAAACCTTTTGAAAAGATAAAAGGTGTCATATCTGCCAAAATTATCGATGTCAAACCACATCCGAATGCCGATAATCTGAACGTTTGCAAAGTAAGCGATGGATCGAAGACTTACACAATCGTAACGTCTGACAAAAGTCTTAAAATCAACGATTTTGTCGCCTTTGGCCCCGCCGATTTGGCCACCGATGTTGACGGCAAGATCGTGAGATCCGTTGATATGAGAGGAATCAAGACGGACGGCATGCTTTTTTCTCTGGAAGAACTTGGCCTTGAATCCCATTCAAGCCGGGTCTTCAGGTTTGAAAAACCCGCTCCAATGGGAGAGGACATCGTGAAGATCTTCGATCTTGATCAAACGGTTTTTGAAATTGAAATAACTCCGAATAGACCTGACTGTCTCTCTCACATCGGACTTGCGCGTGAAGTTGCAACCGTTAACAGAAAAACTTTGAAAATACCCGAAGTAAAGGTTGATATCCCGCAAGGCAACGTTTCGATCTCGATAGAATCAAAGGCGTGTTTGAGATATCTCGCCGTGAAAATAGATGGAATAGCCGTAAAAGATTCACCTTTATGGCTCAAAAAAAGACTTGCTTCCGTTGGACTGAGGGCCATAAACAACATAGCGGATATCACGAATTACGTCATGATGGAAACAGGCCATCCCGTCCATGCTTTCGATTTTGACAAAATACCTTCATCTAAAATTGTGGTCAAAAACGCAAAAGGTGGAGAAAAATTCACCGCTCTCAATTCAAAAACATACACGCTCGAAGGCGGAGAGATTTTGATAACGGATGGAAATCAAATCTTGGCGCTTGCGGGTGTAATAGGCGGAAAAGATTCCGGAATAACTCAATCGACGAAAAGTATATTGATAGAAGTCGCAACCTTTGATCCCGTAAGAACGAGAAAGACATCAAAAGGGCTCAACCTCTCGACGGATGCCTCGTACAGGTTTGAAAGGGGCGTCGATCCGAATGACTCCCTCTACGTTGCAAAAAGAATCGTTGAGATGATACTCTCTTTAAGCGGCGGAAAAGTTGCGGGTATGGCAGATCTTTACCCCAATGTAGTCAAGCCCTCCGTGGTAAAACTTTCGAACAAAAAATTGTCCTCTTACATGTCTTTTACACCGGATCCTCAAGAAGTATCGTATATCTTCAACGCACTTGAAATGAAGGTTTCAAAAGATAAAAACGACTGGACAGTCGAAGTGCCAACCTTCAGGCAGGACATAAGCCAGGATGTCGATCTTATAGAAGAATTCGCAAGAATACACGGTTTTGACAATGTCTCCGCTGTCATGTCGATGCCATTCATTCAAGGAGACAAAAACGCATGGTGGGATTTCAAAAATAAAATGAGATTTCTTTCGACCTCTCTGGGATATTTCGAAAATGTCAATTATGCCTTTTCAGATCCGAAGGCAACAAAACTTTTCGGCAACACATTCAAAGAAAGTCCCGAACTTTTAAATCCCGTTTCTCCTGAAATGTCAATCATGAGGCCATCTCTTTTGATAAACCTGATCGATGCGCTCGCTTACAACGTCAAACATCAGGAAAGCGATGTGAAGTTTTTCGAAATCGGAAAGGTATTCGAAGAAAATCACGAATCCGAAAAGATCGCCTTTGTCTCAACCGGAAAAATTGAACCTTTAGACTACACTGACAAAAGAATGGAAAGCCTTCTGAATTTCAAAGGAGATTTAGAAACAATCGCAAATTACTTTCATCTCGATCTTGACTTTACAAATGTCGAACTCGCGGGCTTTACGGCCGGCCGGTGCGGAAAAATCGTTTTGGGTGGAGAAATAATAGGCTTAATAGGCGAACTCGCAGAAGATGTGACAGATTTTTTTGATCTCGATCTTCCCATTTACGCCTGTGAGTTCGATCTTGAAAAGATGTTTAAGGCAATTCAAATTTTCGAATACAAATCTGCCTCACAATATCCTGTTTCGTTTAAAGACCTTTCCATGTTCGTTCAAAAAGGAAAAATTCAGGCCTCGGAAATAATAAAAATTGCCAGAACTTCTTCTGAATACGTCAGAGATGTCAGAGTTATCGATTTTTACACCGGAAAAGGCGTACCTTCGGAATCTTACAGCATAACTATAAGGATAACTTACGGTTCAATGGACAGAACACTTTTGGATTATGAAATAGACGGTTCATTCTCAAAGTTAATGGAACTTCTCGAAGCACAGGGAATAACCCTAAGAAAGGTAAGATGAAAATGGAAAGCGCGGATCTTTTGGTACTTAATTTTGCACGAGGACTTGCAAGAGAAGTAGGACTTTTGGCGAAAAAGAGGATTGGAAATTTAGGATGGACGCACACCAAAAGCGGATTTTACGACATCGTGACGGATGCCGATCTTGAAGTTGAAAAAGTCGTCAAATCGGAAATATCGAATGTTTTCCCCGGAGATTCGATACTCGGTGAAGAAACGGGCGAAACAAAAACATCATCAAACGGAAGAGTTTGGATCGTCGATCCCATAGATGGTACGACAAATTTTTCAAAAGGAATTCCTCATTTTTGTGTCTCAATCGGACTTGTGGTTGATGGAACTCCCCGTGTTGGAGTCGTTTACGATCCTTACATGGATGAACTCTACGAGGCAGTCAAAGACAATGGTGCTTTCATGAACGGCGAACCTATAAACGTGAGCAAAACATCAGAACTCAAAGAGGCCGTGCTAAACACGGGATATCAATACAGCGCGGCCGAATACAGAGACATCGTGCTTAAAAATTACGTTGCTTTCTTTGGCAAGGTTCGTGCCATAAGGGTCTTCGGAAGCGCCGTGCTCGATCAGTGCTACGTGGCTAACGGAAGGATCGATGGCTTTTGGGAATACAACCTGAAACCGTGGGATGTGGCTGCAGGATCTTTAATAGCAAAAGAAGCCGGCGCCACAGTCGTAGGCATAGGAGAAGATTTCTCTGTCTACGGAAAAACGATCCTTGTTACAAATTCATCGCTCGTTGACAAAGTACTTGAAATAATAAACAGATAAATATATTGGCATATGGCCAATAGCCTATGGCAAAAACAAAATAATGACGAGTAATCGGTAAAACAGCGTGTAACTCGTAGCGGGTAGCATGTGGAAAAAAACGGTGACGGGTAACGCGTGATCAGTAACGAGTAAGCAGCAAAAGGCGATTTCTTGTCAAGCAAGAAACGACGGACTGGCTGCGAATGCGAGAACCGAGATTTGGAATCTAAAGTCATTTCAATATAAAAGATAAGTTCATTAACACAAAGGAGGGAGCAATTTGTACACGATGCTTGTTCATGGCGGTGCTGGAAGCATACCGGAAGATAAAGCCCAGGCACATCTCGAAGGTGCCAAAGAGGCTGTAAAGGCGGGAGCGGAAATTTTGAAGTCAGGTGGTAGTGCCATGGATGCCGTTGAGGCAGCCATAAAAGTTATGGAAGACAACCCAACTTTTAACTCTGGCACAGGATCGGTTTTGACCTTTGAAGGAGAAGTCGAAATGGACGCTGCCATCGCTTACGGTCCGAATTTGGATTTCGGAGCGGTCGCCGGAGTTAAAAATATACGCCATCCCATAAGTCTTGCAAGACTTGTCATGGAAAAAACAGATCATGTGTTGCTGGCGGGTCAAGGAGCCAATGATTTTGCCAAATTGATGGGTTTTGAGTATCACGATCCCGTAACACCGCAGAGAAAAGCGCAATGGGAAAAGTATCGCCAGGAATTCATGAACGGTAATTACAAAGACTGGCCGAAATTGAGAGAACTTTTTAAAGAACATCCCGAGTTTCTTCATGGCACCGTTGGCGCCGTTGCAATCGATTCTCATGGCGAAACGGCGGCAGCAACATCAACGGGCGGTGTCTTTCTCAAATTACTCGGCAGAGTCGGAGACACACCGATACCCGGTGCCGGCACGTATGCCACCATTGAAGGTGCGGCTTCATCAACAGGACTCGGAGAGGGTATGATGCGGATACTTTTCACAAAAACGGCCTTGGACTTTTTAAGAGATGGCCTTGACGCCCAGCATGCAGCCGAAGCGGCGATAAACTACCTTGACAATTTTGTTGGTACGGATGCAGGGATAATAATCGTTGATAGAAACGGTAACGTCGGAATACATCATAACACGCCCAACATGACGTGGGCTTACCTGAAAGATGGAATGAATGAGATAAGTTGTGGAATATAAACCAAAGGGCACGTAAGTGCCCTTTGACTTTTACAGATTAACGCGCTAAACTTGAAATTCACATTTCAGAAAGAAATTCCGAAAGTTTTCGAAACGCCTTTGCCCGATGGCTTATTTTGTTTTTTTCTTCTCGTGAAAGTTCTGCCATGCTTTTTTCGTATCCGTAAGGGATGAAGATGGGATCGTAGCCAAATCCATTTTTTCCGTGTGCCTCGAAAGCGATTTTACCTTCTATTACACCTTTGAAAACATGAGGCTTTTGATCGTAATAAACCGCCACGCAAGAAAAACGCGCCCCGCGTTCGTCTGCTTTCATGTCTTTCATCATCTCGAGAATTTTAGCGTTTTTAACGGAATAATCCACGCCTTCCATGAATCTCGCCGATTTTACGCCCGGAAAATTGTCAAGTGCGTATATCTCAAGACCCGAATCATCGGCAACGGCAGGACCGTAAAGATCGTAGGCTGCCTTCGCCTTTTTTATGGCATTTTCTTCAAAAGTTTCTCCATCTTCTTCAACTTCTATTTTTTTAACAACCCATTCGATGTCAAGATCGATTATTTCAAAAATTTCCCGCACTTTATTCGGATTTGAAGTGGACAGGATGACCTTCAATCCTCATCATCCTCTTCATCTTCATCATCTATAAAATCCTGAGACTCGGTGTTTCTGGTTTTTTTAGCAGACTTGCGCTTATTTGTCCTTTTCTTTTCTGACTTTTCTTCCATCTTGGATATTCTTTCTATTTCCTTCACGACAAGGTAATTAATGCTTCCCTTTTCGTAATTCATCTTTCCGTCCATCTTTCCCGCTTTTTTACCTGTCGCTATTTCCAAAGCCTCGTCGACATTTCTGACAGTCCATATATGAAATTTGCCCGCCTTTACAGATTCGATTATCTCCGGATCGAGAACGAGATCATCCACGTTAGATGCGGGTATTATAACCCCTTGATCTCCTGTAAGCCCTTTGATCTTGCACACCTTGAAAAAGCCTTCTATTTTGTAAGGAATGCCTCCAACTGGCTGCACTTCTCCATTTTGGTTTATAGATCCTGTTATTGCGAGAGATTGTTTTAGCGGAATTTTTGAAATAGCCGAGATAATAGACAGCGTTTCCGCAACCGAGGCACTATCTCCTTCTATCGTCGAATAAGTTTGCTCAAAACTAACCGTAGCCGCAAAAGAGAGCGGGTGCTTTGTCGTGTACTTTGCGCTAAGGTAGTTCGAAATTATCAAAACGGCTTTTGTGAATATCTTGCCGGACATGTTGGATTCTCTTTGTATGTCTATAACTCCGGTGTCGCTTAAATGCGTTTTTGCCGTTATCCTCACAGGCATTCCAAACGGGTAATCTCCGCCTTCTATTACCGTAAGTCCATTGACCTGCCCCACCTTTTCGCCGGTCGTATCTATCATTATCTCGTTGTTTTTGAAATACTCAAGCATCCGATCCGCTTCAAGTGAAAGACGTAACTCCATTGCCTTCAAAGCCTCTTTGACCGACTGGGCATCTATCTTTTTCTTCTTCAACTCTCTCGCTTTATGATCGCTCTCGACGAGGATGGCGGTTATCCTGTTTGCCTGAGTTGAAATCTTCGTTCTTCTTTCTATCAGACGCATGCCGGTTCTTATGATTTCTTTTATGCCGCTTTCGTCTACGTGAAGTAAGTTTCTTTTGTCTATGACCGATCTTAAAAGTTGAAGGTAATATTCCACACCGTCAGATGACAGATCTATTTCCCAATCGAAAGGCGCCTTTATCTTAAAAAATTTTCTGAAGTCAGCATCGTACTGGTAAAGCAAATCGTAAATCCAGGGCTCGCCAACCATGATGATTTTTACATTTGCTGGTATCGGCTCGGGATTTAAAGTGACCGTTATGCCGTAACCGAGGTATTCCTGTATATTCTCTATTTTCAATGTGCCGCTGTTTATAAGCCTTTTTGTCGCATCCCACGACAATTCCGATCTGAAAAGGTCTTCCGCATTGAGAATCATGAACCCGCCGTTTGCCCTGTGGAATGCACCGGATCTGATGAATTTGAAATCGGTCTGCAAAGTGCCCATTGTAGCGTAATACTCTACCTTTCCGAAAAGATTGGCGTAAGTTGGATTTAATTCTTCAACGACAGGCGCTCCATGGACTTTCGAATTGTCTATCACAACGTTGATATCGTATCTGGCCATGAACTTGTCTTTATCGGTTTGGTCATTCCTTAACACCTCGAGATTGTCGAGAATGTCTTTCCTCACCAACTTAAGAAAATCAACGATATCGGAATTTTCTTTGAATTTTTCGTTGAGTTCTTCAAAAATCGGATCTATTGCGAATTTCGCTATTTCTTCGTCAAGTTTGTCCATCTTATCTTTAAATTCGTTTTCAAGCACACGCGATTTGTGAAGGGTTCCATCGACGAGTTTTTTCAGTTTTATGACATTTTCTTCGTAAAATTTCTTTTGATCCGGATTCAAACGGTCGAATTCTTCTTGGCTCAGAGGTTTTCCGTTGAGTACCGGAACTGTCATTATGCCCGTCGGTCCAACCTGAACGGCAAAACCCAACTCCGATGATTTCTTGCTCAAACTATCCCAAAGTTCTTTTCTCTTCGATGCGTACTTTCCTTCAAGATCGCTCTTTCTTTTCGCGTAATCGTTGCTTTCAAATGCCCTTTTTACGGATTCCAAAACCTCTTTTTTCATCTTTGACATCGCATCTTTGAATCTTTGCGCGTTGCCCGGTTCAAAAGAGAGAGCGCGTGGCGCGAAAGCATTTGAAAAGTTATAAACATAAGCCCAATCTTTCGGAACCGGCATTTCAGAGACTATCTGACTCAGAAACTCTCTGACGAACGTGTGACGGCCGCTTCCGGTAGGCCCTGCAACAAAAATGTTGTAATTTTTGTTATCAAGTTTCACGGCATCTTTTAAAGCCTCGTAAGCCCTCGATTGATGATCAAACTTCACTTTTATCTTCACGTCTTTAGTCGATTTCGGCAGATTAAGATTTGAAAGATCAATCTCTATCTCATTGGCTTTCAACTCTTTCATAAATTACCTCCTTGCGAAAAATTTGTCACAGGTACAGTTTAAAGAAAATAGCCGGTTCCCCGGCTTCTGGTTGGGAGAGGAGGATTCGAACCTCCACCGGCGGATCCAGAGTCCGCAGTCCTACCGTTAGACGATCTCCCATTGCTAATCACAAAGATATACTAAATCCCTTTTAAAAGTGAATATAAATTCCCAATTGGTTCTGCGCTCCGGCATTCGCCTTTCGGTGTCTGTCCTCGCTGCGCAGCGTCGGCCACCTCGACGCATCATGCCTTCCGCGCTATTATTCTTTTACCGTATTTAAAACTAATCAGGTATATTGTAGCACAGAATCTTTAAAAGATTCAAGTGGTTGAATCGATGTGTCCAAAATGTGTTATGATTTTAGGAAAGAAAAAGTTTTTTTGGAGGTATGGAATGGAGAATTCGGAAATCGATCTTGAAAAATACATTCAGGCGGTAAAAATGGCCATAGAAAAGGCTCCTTTGAGAGCGGAAGACAGCGTCGATCTTTCGGATATATGGGTCATAACATCTCTTCCCGTAGATCTCATAATGGAATGTTTGAAAAGGCCGGAGATGAAATTGCCATCGACGGTGAGCAAGATAATCTTTAATAAAAAAGTTGTTCTTAAAAATTCCGATTATTTGAATAATCCACAAGGAGAGTGATATTTTTGGATACCATCGTTATAAATGGGACCTTTGTGAACAGTTACAACCAGATAATATCAAGTCCGTACTTCAAGCGTTTTATGAAAGAATACTTGGAAAAACTTGAAAAGAAAGGCAATTTCCCGAAGATTTTGAAGACATTCAAGAAAAAAACTTACAGATATCAGGAATTGTTGAGTTTTATCTACACGCTTACCTTAAAGCCCATCGAAGATATGGACGAAGTCTCGAGAATCGAACTTTACGATTTCGTCGAAGGCTTTTACGATTTCTGGAGAGAAAAACACAGGTTTATAGTCAAAAGAGAGAGATTTTCCAAAGACATAAACGAAAGAAACGGCATCCTCAAATCGGCAATATATCTGGGAGACGAATTTGAAAACACGGTCAGAAATCTTTACAGAGATCTCGAATTCAACATATCTTTGAAGACCCAAAAGGTTTTCAGACAACTTCCGAGTGGGGCACAGGTTATATTCATAACTGACAAAATGAGAGCACCCGTTAAGAAAAGGATGAATTACGAGTGGATGTACACCGTGCCGTTCATATGGAACAGCATAATCGAACCGCCGGCGATATTTCACACCAAATCGAACAAAAGAACGGGCGTCTTTCCGGTTGTAAAGTCCAAATTCCTCGACAAAGTCGATCTTGAAGGCGCAGGATGGTATGCCATCCCGATACACGTCGGAAAATTGCTCCTCTACGTTTATTTCAATTACAAATATCTCGCCCATGCGGCCGGACTTGCGAATCTTTTTGACATAGGAGATCCCAACGATCCACAAAAGCCGGATGGAATAGTTATCTTTGGTCTTCCGATAGATCAGGTCGGCAAAGAGTACAAAGACGGCGTGATATACGAAGACGAAATATACACGGGCGTTATACCCGATCTTGACGAAAATGATTATTTCGGGTACGCAAAAAAGATGATCCTGACAGTTCACAACCTCATAATGATAGACAGGGGAAAATTGCCAATTCACGGATCGTTGGCATCGATAAAACTCAAAAACGGAAAATCCGCCAATGCGATGTTTGTCGGAGACAGTGGGGCTGGCAAATCAGAAACATTGTACGCCCTTGGAAATCTCGACGAAGTCGAATCCGTAAACATACTCATCGATGACATGGGATCTTTGAGCATAGAAAACGATAAAGTGGTGGCATACGGCACAGAAGTTGGCGCTTTCGTGAGACTTGACGATCTTCCTCCGGGCTACGCTTACTCGACACTGGACAGAAGCATTTTCATGAATCCGGATCAGACGAATGCGCGCGTCATAGTGCCGTTTGACAATTACGAAGAAATAATAACACCGATAAAAATAGATTTCTTCCTTTACGCCAACAACTACACCGCCGTTGATTCGGATGACGAAAGAATTCTCTTTTTCAAAGACGTCAAAAGTGCGCTTGAAGTATTCTCTGCCGGAGCAAGAATGGCAAAAGGTACAACCTCTGAAAAAGGTCTTTCCTTCTCCTACTTCGCAAATCCGTTCGGAGCGGTGCAAAGAAAATCAGTTCACGAGAAGTTAGCGGAAAAATACGTTGAAAAGATGTTCGAAAGCGGCGTAAAGGTCGGAGAGATAAGGACGATGTTAGGCGTGAGCGGATACGAAAAAGAAGGGACCGCTATGGCGGCTCATGCACTTCTGGAAAGTATATGAACGCGATCTTCAAGATCGCGTTCATTCGATGAAAATCAATTTTTTTTGATTTTCATCTCCAAAAGATCGAGTGTTTCTTTTGTCATAGGCTTTTGAAAGAGATCTATGTTTTCTTTTATGAATCTCTCGGGTAATTCCCACCATCTTATGGATAAAAGTCTTTCTATCACATCTTCTTCGAACCTGTACCTTATCACATGTGCCGGAACACCGACGACAATGGCAAAGGGAGGAACATCTTTTGTCACAACAGCGCTTGATCCGACGATGGCACCGTCTCCGATCTTGACACCTGGCATCACAACGACATTGCATCCTATCCACACATCGTTGCCTATCTCGATTCTTTTGATCTGAGTGTCAAAAACAGGTTCATCTGAAAATTTGTTTATCATCAGATGAGTTGAAAGATAATTGATGGGATGCATATCCGGACCGATGGTTACATTCCATGAAATTGAACAAAAATTCCCGATCGAGGCATTCTGGATGATCGTGCGTTGTCCTATGTAAGAATACAGGCCTATTTTAGAGTTCGTAACACTGCTGTTGGAGCCTATATACACATCATCTGACAAAATCGAAGTTGACGAAATAACCGTGTTGCTTCCGATGAAAACATGGTCACCCCAAATTTTTCTTCTTCTTAACATCAGATATTTAAAACTCATCTGGATCTTCTGGGGGAGTATTTTTTTGAAATAAATCAAAGCACTTTCCCGGTTGTTTTTATGGATTCTTTCCATAGAGATCACGACCATAACTCAGATTAAAATTGCGGGTGCTTTGATCAGGTAGGATTGAAAAGCGCTTGCTTTTAACCTCTTTAACGAAGTAAAAACCGAAAAACAGACAAATGAATAATAAAAATGTTAATGGCATCACAACCACCTCCAAAAATGATATATTGAAAATTATTATATACCACTTTTGAAATCATTCCACATCATATGTCACTATTTTGTTTTTTCCATGCACCATCTGCCTGTGCCACCCGCCACGTGCTGCTTTTCTTTGACACTCAGGTTTTATATTGTTGTTCGGAGACTTCGTAGATACCCCAGAATTTCTCCCTTTCGTTTTTCGTATCCTTTTTAAGGTACATAATTTTATCTGCATGGCGTAAAAGCACATCGAATGAATTATTGTCTTTTGGATACAGTGTAAATCCGGCACTTATTTTTATGTTTGCTTTTTCACCTCCGACTTTAAAGGGTTCGGTCAGCGATTGTTCAAAACGTTTCATAAGAATATCGATATCTTCCTCTGCCTTTACCATGATCACCATTACAAATTCATCTCCGCCTATTCTTCCTATGAAATCTTCTCCCCTCAGAAGAGACTTGATTCTTTGTCCGAACTGTATTAAAAGATAATCACCTGCTGCGTGGCCGTATGTGTCATTTACAAGTTTGAAATCATCTATGTCTATCATTCCCACAGCCATGTATTTCTTTTCCCTTTTTGCCCGGGCTATAACGTCTTCAATCCTATCCATTATTCCCGTACGGTTAAGCAGGCCTGTAAGGGCATCATGGGTGGCAAGATATTGGCTTTCGTATAATTTGGATAATATCTCTGACCTTGCATCAATGTTTTCAAGGGCATCTCCTAAAAGCCTTGCAAAGATCTCGGCAAGTGCTTTTACGTCATCTTCGAAGAAATTCTCTATTTTTGAAAGCGCATCGATTACGCCGTAAAATATCCCGTTTCGAAATATAGGAATTGAAATGCTGCTCTTCCATCCCTGCGTTTCATAAATTTCATTCATCAACGATTTCACATCGGGAGTTAAAGTAGAGTTTAGAATACTTTGACGGGATCCTACGTAAGTTTTTTGATCTTTAAAATCCATCTCCAAAACCTGAATATCGTCTGGAAGTTGACTCTGTGCTTTCAATACTATCTCTTTGGCATTTCCGGAAAGAAATTTATATCTTAAGACTTTTTTATCATTCGGAATGGCTATTCCCACGAAATCAAAAAGCCCCGTTTCTGTCATCCTGTCACATACGCTTTGTAAAAGCACCTCTTCGTTCTTTACGTTGAGCATGGTATTTTCAACAAGCATTATGCTGTCGTACATTCTTTTAAGGATTTCAAATCTGCTTTTTTGTTCTGTGAGTGCTTTTATTTGCGCTTGTTGATCTGACGATAAAGTCTGGATCCTTTTTTCATATCTGACAGATAGTTTATAGAATAAATAGATTATAATCACAACGAAGATCCACACCAGTAAAATGTAAATCATATTTTTGTACCACAAAGCCATAACACTTGACTGGGATATTTGCGCAACGCTAAAACCTTCTATCGAAGAAACAGGCTCGATCCATGAATATTTATCGTCCAATTTTACGTATCCGGCATTTAAATGTTTATCAATCGGTTTAAAGTCGTAAGAATTTTTGGATGCCCATAACGGCATTCCATCCGATCGTATGACGCATAAAGATAATCCATTTTGATTTATCAAATGAGTACTTTGAGCCCATTTTTCAAGGAGTGACTCTAAATCCACATCCATTACAAGAATTGCGACAACTTTGCCGCTTTCTGTGATTCTGTATCCGACAGGCAAAAGCCTTGGAGTATCCGTTGATACTGTACCGAGACCAAGACTTTTTTGGCCGAAGTAAAGGTCTGAAAGTTTTACCTTCGGAGCATTTTGAGTTGCGCCTATCAGCAAACCGTCAGGATTTAAAACTTCGACGCTTTTTATGTCCGGTGCTAAATTTATCGTGAAATTCGAAAGGATGTAATTTAAGTTCGAAGAATTTTCGAGTAAATCTGGGCTTTGGAGAATTTTATTGTTGAAAGCCGTTCCGGCCGTCTTATAATATCCCATGAATTCATCCATTCCTATTGACAAAAGCATGGATTGATCTTTTACCGTATCTATCGCATCCGTCCTAATCGACGAATATCGAAAATAGGCTATCAAAATGACGATTGCCGTTATGATTATAAGTCCTAATATGTACCTTACCTTTACAGGCGATTTTCCGATCATAATCGTTCAATAATTTTGAGCACCAAAAGTCCATCCTTTTTGAAAGACTCTATCACATGCTTTAACGACATCCGCGTCGTAAAGAATCCCCGCATTTTTGTTTATCTCATCCAAAGCCGCTTCTATCCCAAGCGCCGCCCTGTATGGTCTGTGAGATTCCATAGCCTCGACAACATCCGCGACCGCTAAAATCTTGCCGCCTATTACCATTTCGTTTCCTTTGATTCCGAATGGATATCCGCTGCCATTTATCCTTTCGTGGTGCTGTCTTACCATTATCGCTATCTCTTGAAAATCTGTTATACGATTTAATATCTGGTAGCCTTCTTCGACATGATCTTTTATGAGTTCGAATTCTGTCTTTTTAAGTTTTGAAGGCTTCGTAAGTATATCAAGAGGGATGCTTATCTTTCCTATATCGTGAAGCAGGCCTGCAATCTCTATCGATTTTATCTCAATATCGCTTAAGCCCATCTCTTTTGCAATAGCAACGGCTAACTTGCTCACCCGCCTTTGATGACCTGCGGTATATGGATCTTTAACCTCTACCATGTCTGACAGGGCAACCACAAGCGCATCAACAAGAGAATTTATCTTAAATTCCATTCTTCGAATGCCTGAGAGATCCGTTGCAATGGCAACGTAAGACAAATTCGTCGGATCTGCGTTGTAAAAGACAGATAGCATGACAGGATAAGTTGTGCCGTCTTTCCTTCTGTGCACAGTTTCAAACTGGACGTAATCTTTTTCGTGGTGTCTTAAAGGTTCTAACATTTCTTTAAGTTGATCAAAGGTGAATTCAGGCTTTATGTCAGAAACATTCATTTTTTTCATCTCGTCAAGCGTGTATCCCAATCTTTTCAAAGCACTCGAATTTACAAGTTTGAATTTTAAAGTATCGGGATCTATAAGATGAACTCCTTCTGACATTTTCTGAACTACATTTCCAAATGTCAAAGCGTCCGATCGATTCAATATCCTGTCTATCCCGACTCCGAGATCTCCTGCGAGTTCTTTCAAAAGTGCAATTTGATCAGAATCTTCAAAAACTCCTTCCATGGCACAAACAAAAAGGGTTGCGTAAGTCTTATCGCTTGATTTTATCTTTACACATGCGGGTTTTGAATCGGGATGAATGGGACATTTGTAATCTATAAGTTGTAAATCGTCTGCGCATTTATCAAGGTTGATCCTTCCGGATTCAATGCTTTCTTTTATAACTGAGCAACAATCTCCTGCACAGTAAATCTTTCCATTGTAATCAAGTGCAACTCCATGGTAGAATTTTGCGCTCTCTAAATCTTCGCAAAAACCTTCGAGTAAAGGCTCGAGTTTGTCCTCTTTGGCAATCCTCTGGTTTGCCATCCTTATACTTTTGAGCATTTCGTTAAGAGTCTCCGTTCTCTTTCTTGTTCTTATAGAGGATATCCCGTATGCTAAATCTCCGGCGAGTTCTTCAAAAAGTTTCTGCTCTATCTGAGTAAATGCACCTACGCGTTTTGAGTATATTCCTACCGTGCCTATGATTTTGTCATCTACTTTTATCGGCACGGCCATGTTAGCCTTAAGACCTGTTTCGTTTATTATCTCTCTGTAAGGATCGTAATCTTTCTCGTAAGTGACATCGTTGTAGATATGAGTTTGTCCATCTTTCAGTGCCCGACCTGATGCGCCTGAAGCGTGTCTTGGATCGTCCGGTGCAATCACTATCTTGTCCGAATAAGGCTTTAAAATGCCACTCGTGATTTCTAAATTGAGCCGGTTGCCTTTAAGAAGTCCTATGAATGCACTGTCGAATTTGCCTACATTAACCACGGTATCGCATATATCCCTGGCAAGTATTTTTTCATCATTAGACCGAAGCAATACTTGATTGCACTCGCTAAGCATTTTAAAATACTTTTCAAGATTGTCCATTAACACGCCTCCTTGACATAAGCAGATTTAAAAAATGCTGAGTTCATCGAAAATCACCTTTGACAATTTCAATGCGCTCCCGTCTCGAACGCGGAATGACGGGGAAAATCCCTAATGTCTTTTTTTTACCATGCGCCATATGCCATCTCCCCGTGCCACCCGCCATGTGCTGTTTTACTGATCACGCATCACTGTACCTCATATCGCTTCCAATATATCTTTATCAAGACCTTTAAGCGTTTTTAAGAACTCTATTCTTTCCAATCTCAGATTTTTCATCTTTTCTTTGTATTCATCGCGCGAATAAAAGTTTTGAATATCAAAACGCTTTATATCCTCACCTTTTATCTCTTTCGGCACTTCAAATCCGACATCAGGATCGTACTCAAATTTTATTTCGTCTCTGAGCGCCTTTTCAACAAACATGAAAGTATCCTGCGGCTTTATCTTAAGTCCATTCCATCCTCCGATATATCCGGTGTTTACTATGAAGGCTTTGAATGTTTTTCCTTGAAGTGCTCTTTTGAATGTGTTTACCTCTTTTGCGGGATCGTTTATTATAAACGGATTAAATCCGACGGTTCTAACCGGCTGGCCTGCTCTTTGAGGATCGTCGGCGCTTGTTATCGTCGATTCCCCAAGCGCAAAAATAGCGGCCGCTTTTTCAACGCTGTCAATTTTGAGGATTGGAGGAAGATCGTCACGGCGGGTGTTAAAAAATAGCACGTCGACCTTTCCCATCCTGTAAGATTTGGAATTGAAAGGTATCTTGTCCCTTTCAACTATCGCACGTCCATTCGTGCTTATACTGGAGTTGTCAAAATCTATCTCTCCTCTTTCATTTACATAAACATTTTCGAGAATGGATCCTACATTCTTGGCAGCGTTCATCAAAAGCGGTTGAGAGGTTATGCCTTCGGTTTTGACGTAGAAATTTTTTTCCGATCCCCATGCGAAAAGATTTTGATCTATGAAGTTTATATCATCTTGAATTATCTCTATCGACTCAGGTGCTTTTAAGTCGTGAGTGGCGCAAACAAGCGTCGTTTTGCCCGTTCCGCTTAACCCGAAGATCAAAACACCGATGTGCTTCATCTGGGAATCAATTTTAAGATTGTAAGCCTTACTTCCGGCGTGCAACCCAAGAGCACCGTGTTTTTCTCGCGCAACGTACATGGCAAGCCTCAATGCTGCCATCTTTGTCTCTCCGTAATAATCACTTCCCAAAATCAATTCAAGACCTTCTTTTGGAAAAACAAGGATCTTCCTTTCTGGATATTCAGGAATCGTTATAACATCCACCTGCTCTATTTCTTCTCCGTTGACCTCAAAAAGATTTTTCTTGAACATGTAGGCAAGTTGCGGATATTTGGCACTTACGAATAGCCTTGATCGAAATGTCAGTTCGGATCCTTCACCTATTCGCGTGTCCACTTTGATCATATCGTTGTTCATTATGAAGTTTTGCACATCCTTGAGATATTTTTGCGCTTCCGGATCGTCTATCTCGTAATTCTTTGTGAACTTTGCGCTTCTTGATTTAACCTTGGGATAAAAAAGTGGCAATCCTGAATTATTTGGAACAGAATACTCTTTGGACATCTCCCACAACTCGCACAAACTCGGATTAAACCTGTCATTTGCCTTCATCGGTACTTCCATATATCTGTCTATTACCGATTTAGTGATTTCCGTCATCGTCATTACCTCCTCGTTGTTCTATTTGAATATATTATACCAATATTATAACAGTTAAGGGCTAAATTTTGCATCTTATTCAGAAAAAAGATCTAATGTCTAATGCCTCTTTATCGCTATATGCCATATCCTATGCGCTGATTTATTGCTATGCGCCACTTTTGTGCGTCGGCTCCAGCATTCGCCCTTCGGTGTCTGGTCCTCGCTACGCTGCGGAGGCCACCTCGCGGCATCATGCTCTCCGCCTCCGTCCGTCTTTTCAACGCGTCACGTGTTACTGATCACGCGTTACTGTTTTTGCAACGTGCTGTTTTGCCGATTACGCGTCACCCGTCACTGATTACTGTTTTTCGTAAAAAACAATGCCAAACATTTAACTTTTATTTACAGAATATTTAACTTTATATACACAGGCATTTGATAGACTATAATGTATTAAAGTATATCTGCGAAAGAAGGTGTGAGAGTGAAAGGCAAAAATGGTTTTGCATTGGTTATGGTCATAATTCTCATCGCTTTCTTATCGATAGTGGCAATAGGTCTTGTCGCTTTATGGCAGGGAGCCGTTAATCAACTTGTCCAGCAGGAATCTTCCATGCAGGCATATTATCTTGCCAGAAGCGGGGCTGCGGCACTCGCAACGTGGATAATAAATAATTCTACTTCTTCTACATTGACAAATATCTTAAATAAACGATCATCAC
>NZ_JBMFWB010000027.1:0-18732 GCF_049965695.1 Athalassotoga sp.
TGCGATGACGACAGAAGAAGAATTTGAAAAGGTCATAGGGCCGAATGGTGCGCTGGAAGAATTTGTGAAGGCTCAAAAGGAAGGGCTTATAAGGTACATAGGGTTTTCGGCTCATTCTGACAGAATCGCCATTCAATTGATGGACGCATTCGATTTTGACACGATACTATTTCCCATAAACTGGGTTTTGACATTCAAGGAGAACTTTGGACCTGCGGTGATAGAGAAGGCGAGATCAAAGAATATGGGAATTCTTGCAATAAAATCTCTCGCACTGACGACAAAGCCGAAGGATGATGGTAAGCATCCGAAGAGTTGGTATACACCTATTGAAGATCCAAAACTTGCCGAATTGTCTTTGAGATACACACTCTCCCAGCCAATAACTGCGGCCATACCGCCGGGAGACGAAAGATTATTTCCTATGGCTTTAGAGATAGCCGAGAATTTCACACCGATAACGGAAGAAGAAATAGAATATCTCAAAGAGCGGGCTATGGGCCTTGAGACGATCTTTCAATCAAATCTGTGAGATGAATGTTAAAGGCAGTACTTGAAAAGTAAATGTCAATTTGATCTGTACCAACAAATTTATCGAGGTGATGATGTTGAGAAATGATCTGAAAGAAAAGGTTAAAAATTTCAAGGTTGAAATTCCGTCCTGGGGCTTTTCCGACTCAGGTACAAGGTTTAAAGTTTTCCACATTCCGGGCGCGGCGAAAAATATCTTTGAAAGAATTGAAGATGCCGAACAAGTCGAAAAATACACGAAAGCCGTTTCGGCCGTTGCAATTCATATCCCATGGGACAAAGTTGATGACTGGAAACATCTCAAAAAATTTGCCGAAGATAAAGGGCTGAAGATCGGTGCTGTCAATCCCAACTTGTTTCAGGATGAAGATTACAAGTTCGGAAGTCTTACGAATTTAGATGAGAAGAAAAGATCGAAAGCGATTGATCATGTGCTTGAGTGCATAGATATAATGAAGTCTGTCGATTCAAAGATACTTTCTCTATGGCTTCCAGACGGTACCGATTATCCGGGTCAGGGAGACTTCGCGAAAAGGCAGGAATTGCTTATCGATTCTTTAAAAAAGATTTATTCCGCTCTCGAAAAAGACATGACTTTGCTTATCGAGTACAAATTCTTCGAGCCTGCATTTTATCATACAGACACGGCAGATTGGGGTATTGCCTACGCACTTTCAAAGGATCTCGGAGACAAAGCGAAGGTCATAATCGATCTGGGCCATCACGCACAGGGAACGAATATAGAGTATATAGTCTCGATCCTTTCATCGCGAGGGAAACTAGGAGGATTTCATTTTAACTCCCGAAAGTACGCAGATGACGATCTCACCGTCGGGTCGGTGAATCTTTACGAGTTGTTCTTGATCTTCGTCGAACTGAACAAATTCTTCGATCTGTCATCTGATAAAAAGCCAGCACTTGTGATAGATCAAAGCGCGGCGATGAAGCCAAAGGTTCAGGCCATGATCCAGTCGGTGGAGGCTTTGCAGATAGCGTATCTGAAATCTTTACTTGTCGATGTGAAGTCTTTGAAAGAGGCACAATTGAATAATGACATTGTCATGGCGGAAGAAATCATAAAGGATGCTTTTCTGACAGATGTCAGATCTATTTTGAAAGAGGCAAGAGAAGAGATGGGATTGGATCCTGATGCGCTTAATGCCTTTAGACAGAGCGATTACGAATCTATTGTGGCAAAGAAAAGAGGATGAATTTTGAACTTTTTGGCAATAGACATCGGTGCATCGGGCGGTAAAGCCTTTCTTTTGTCTTTGAAAGATAAAATAACCGTAGAAGAAATATACAGATTTAAAAATACACCCGTTGAGATAAGGGGTATCGATTATTGGAATGTTTTAGAGATTTACTCGAACATTCTAAATGCGATAGAGATAGCGCTTCAGAAGGGCGAACTTGAATCTGTCGGAATAGACACGTGGGGCGTGGATTTCGAGCTTTTAGATGAGAGTGGATACATGATCGGAATGCCGATGCATTACAGGAACGCGTACAAGTTAAACTCCATGTCAAAAGCTCTTGAAAAAGTGGGAAAGAAATGGATTTTTGATAGATCTCCAACCCAATTTCAGCCATTTAACACGCTCTACCAGATCATCGGAATGAAGGATTTGAAAATGAAATCGATCGAGTGCGCAAATACTCTGCTCGGTATTCCATCTTTGTTTGTCTATTTTCTAACAGGACGGAAAGCCATTGAATTCACCTTTGCGACAACAACACAGATATACAATCCTTATTTGAATGACTGGGACAAAGAGATAATAAAGGCCTTTGATCTGCCCGATGTCTTTCCCGAGATCGTGAATCCTTCCACGATCGCGAATGATGCCAAATTATCAGGCAAGAAATTCAAGGTCATCTTTCCTCCAACACATGACACGGGCGCTGCTTTCGCCTGCGTCAACGATATGGATGTCATGATAATAAGCGCAGGCACATGGTTTTTGGAGGGCATGCTTTCGAAAATGCCGGTCAAAAATGAAGATGTGATGAAATACAATTTGGCAAACGAAGGATGTATAGATGGAGGATACAGATTGCTTTCACAGGTTACTGGCATGTGGCTTATAGAGGAATTAAGGCGCAAATGGAATGGAATCGAGTATGAAAGACTCATTGAAATGGCAAAAAGTGCAAAGCCCTTTTCGGGCATGATAGATGTGGATTCTGTCGATCTGCAAAAGCCTGATGATATGGAATTGGCAATTGTTAATGAATCGATAAGATTTTCCGGTAAGAGGATCGAATCGAAAGAGGAGATCGTAAGAGCCACATTTGAAGGAATTGCGCTTAAGACGAAATTGAGTTTGGAAAGGCTTGAAAAACTTTCCGGAAAAAAGATAAAAAAGATAAGAATGATAGGCGGTGCGACGAGAAACAAATTGATCTGTCAATTCATTTCAAATGCGACAGGCCTTACAGTTGAAGCGGGTCCCATTGAAGCAACGGCGATAGGGAATGGACTGTCTCAGATGATCGCAAATGGACAGATCACGCTCGATGATATTCCAAGCCTTGTCGGCAGATCATTTGAGATATCACGGTACGATCCCCAAAACATGGAAGAATGGCAGAAAGCATATGAGAGATGGAAAATAGCATATGGCAAATAGCGAATGGCATATAGAAAAAAGAGATTAGGGATTAGAGATTAGGGATTAGAGATTAGGAATTATAGAAAAAACGGCGCATGGCAAATGGCATGAAAAAAAAGATTAGACATTGGAGACTGAGAATTGTAGAAGGTGAAATGATGCGAATAAATATACGGTATGGCAAGGGCTTCAAAAGTGTTGATCTATCTGAGAACACACTTGTACTAAAAAAGCCTGAAACACGGCCAATCAAAGATCCTTTTGATGAAATAAAAAAGTCCCTTCAAAGTCCGATATCATCAAAACCTTTGATCGATATCGCGAAGGGAAAAAGAAGCGCGTGCGTAGTTGTCTCGGACACAACAAGGCCTGTTCCAAATGCGATCATCCTCCCTCCTTTGATCGAGACGCTGGAACAGGCCGGAATCCGGGACGAAGATATAACGATTCTCATAGCAACGGGCACGCATGATCCTGTGCCGGAGCATATGTTTGAAGAATTGCTTGGAAGAGATACGTTAATGCACAGAATAAAGATAATAAATCATAACGCTTATGACGATTCCATGATCGTCGATCTCGGTAAAGGCGCCTATGAATGTCCGGCCCTGATAAATAAAATTTATGCCGAATCCGATCTGAAAATATGCACGGGCCTTATAGAGCCGCATTTTATGGCCGGTTTTTCAGGCGGGCGTAAATCCATATGTCCGGGAATAACGGGAATAGAGACTTTGAAGGTCTTTCACAGCGTCGACGCGATGGGTCATCCTTTGTCGAAAAGTTGCTCTTTGAATGGTAATCCTGTCGATGAGATGGCAAGAAGTGTGGCAAAAATTGCCGGATGCGATTTCATGGTAAATGTCTCTTTGGACGATCAAAGACGTATAACAGGGATTTTTTCGGGCGATTTGTTTAAAGCACACGAGGCCGGATGTGAATTTGTCTCAGATCACTCAATCGTCGTGATAAATAAAGAAGCCGATGTGGTCATAACATCAAACGGAGGGTACCCGCTGGATCAAAATTATTACCAGACCGCAAAAGGCCTTGTTGAGGCTTCCGAGATCGTCAAAAAAGACGGTTTTATAATAATGGCTTCAGAGTGTAAATTCGGATTTGGAAAACCATCTTTCAGAAATCTCATGATCGAACTAAAAGAGAAGGGAACTAAAGCCTTTCTTGATGCCCACAGAACTTCACAAACCTTTGAAAGCGATCAATGGGAAGTTCAAGAATTCACAAAAGTCTTTGAGAAGACGAAAAATATCCTTTTGCTTTCTTCGCTAAATAAATCAGATCAAGAATTGACCTTTGCGAAACCTATAAAATCTTTGAATGAAGGGATTAAGATTACCACAAAGTTGATGAAGGATCCTTTCATCGTGGCAATTCCGGAAGGGCCATATGTGGTCGGAAGGATAAAGAATTGACAATTTCTCATTTTCGATTCTGCTTTTGCAATTTTCAATTCTCAATTTTCAATTTTTAATTCTTTGGAGGTGTTTATATGATGCGTTATAAGTTGTTTGTCAACGGAAAGTTCGTCGATTCATCATCGGGGAAGTTTTTCAACGTTATAAATCCATCAACTGAGGAAACGATATCCGAGTGTCCCGAAGGTACCGTCGAGGACACACGAAAGGCCATCGATGCGGCGTACGAATCGCAGAAAAAATGGGCGAAATTGCCAGCGATAGAACGCGCAAAGTATTTAAGAAAAATAGCGGATGGGATTCGTAAAAATGCAGAGATGCTTGCAACAACGATAGTCGAAGAGCAGGGCAAAATTCGGTCTCTTGCGCGTGTCGAGGTGGATTTCACGGCCGATTACATCGATTACATGGCAGAATGGGCAAGAAGACTTGAAGGAGAGATCATACCAAGCGACAGGCCCAACGAAAATATCCTTCTCTACAGAATGCCCATAGGCGTCGTGGCGGGGATCTTGCCATGGAATTTTCCATTCTTCTTGATAGCAAGAAAGATGGCCCCGGCGCTTATCACCGGAAACACGGTTGTGATAAAGCCGAGTTCGGACACGCCAAATAATGCCTTTGAATTTGCCAAGATCGTGGCCCATACGGATCTGCCTGCGGGCATTTTCAATCTTGTAAGCGGAAAAGGATCCGTTGTTGGAAATGAACTTGCCTCGAATCCAAAGGTCGGAATGGTAAGTTTTACGGGGTCGGTCGAGACAGGATCGAAGATAATGGAGTTGGCATCGAAGAACATAACAAAAGTATCGCTTGAACTTGGAGGAAAGGCACCCGCGATTGTCATGGACGATGCCGATATAGATCTTGCCGTCAAAGCGATAAAGGACTCAAGAGTTATAAACACAGGTCAGGTGTGCAATTGCGCCGAGCGCGTCTACGTTCACGAAAGAATTGCGGATGAATTCACAGAAAAAATGACGAAAGCCATGAAAGAGACAACGTATGGCGATCCGTTGCGCGAAGAGGTCGATATGGGACCTCTTGTGAATGCAAATGCCTTAAAATCGGTAGATGGCATGGTAAAGCGTGCAATAGAACAGGGCGCAAAGATGGTAACGGGCGGAAAGGCGGAAGACAGAAAGAAAGGATTTTTCTACAAGCCGACAGTTTTGATCGATTGCAAACAGGACATGGAGATAATTCATAAAGAAATCTTTGGTCCTGTCCTTCCGATAGTCAAGTTCAAAAATCTCGATGAAGCGATAGAGATGGCAAATGATTCTGAATACGGTCTGACCTCCTCAATATACACTCAAAATATAGACGTTGCGATGAGGGCGGCAAATGAGATAAAGTTCGGAGAAACCTACATAAATCGTGAGAATTTCGAAGCAATGCAGGGATTCCACGCGGGATGGAGAAAATCTGGAATAGGCGGAGATGATGGGAAACACGGAGTTGAAGAGTTTACGAATACTCATGTCGTTTATTTGCAGTATAATCAAAATAAGAAGTAAAAGCATATGGCAAATGGCGCATAGCATATGGCAAGAAAGGGATTAGAGATTAGGCGTTAGAGATAGTTTGTAACGCGTAATCTGTAGTTGCGAAGGTCACTTCTCGGCATCATGTCCTACGCCATTGGCTATATGCTATTTCAGATTGGAGGTTTTGAATTGAAAATAGGCGTTCTGATAAAGCAGGTACCGGCGACGGACAAAGTCAGAATAGATGAAAAAACTGGCACGATGGTAAGGTCCGAGATGGAGGCCGAACTCAACCCTCTCGATATGTACGCTGTCGAAGAGGCCGTCAGAATAAAAGAAAGATTGAAAGATGTCCATATCACGGCCATAACGATGGGCCCACCGTCTGCTTCTGATGCGATAAAAGATGCGATCTCGATAGGGTGTGATGACGGGTATCTTTTAACAGATAGGCGCTTTGCCGGAGCCGATACGTGGGCTACGGCTTACACCCTTTCGATGGCGATAAAAAGAATAGGTGGATTTGATCTTGTACTTTGTGGAGAACGTGCAACAGACGGGGAAACTGGTCAGGTTGGGCCATCAGTTGGAGCGCAAATGGGAATTCCCGTTCTTACCTATGTTAGCGAGATAGTCGAACTTACGGATGGGTACGTAAGGGTCAAACGATCTATAGAGGGCGGTCATGAGATCGTCGAGGTTGATTTGCCGGTACTTATCAGCGTTGTTAAAGAGATAAATGATCCGAGGATACCGAATCTTTCGGGGAAATTGAAGGCCAAATCTGCAGAAGTCAAAAGTTTTGATGCGGTTTCAATAGAGGCGGATCAATCAAAAATAGGTCTTGGAGGATCTCCTACAAGGGTTGTGAAAGTATTTTATCCCAAATTGACAAGAAGTGGTGAGATTGTAAGATCAAAAGATCCTCAAAGTGCGGCAGAAGCACTTTTGAATTTTCTAAAATCAAAGGAGATAATTTAAATGCCAGGCGTATGGACACTTGCCGAATTTCGTGATGGCAGGATAAATTCAGTCTCTTACGAACTTTTAGCGTGGGGCAGATCGCTTGCAGACACTTTAGGTGTAGAACTTTCAAGCGTGATTTTGGGATACGGAATTAAAGATGTGGAGACCCTTTTCGATCACGGATCGGATACCGTCTACAAAGTCGATGACAAAAGGATTGAACATTTCCTGCCGGACAGTTATTCGAATATACTTTTTTCCCTTGTCAAAAAGTACGATCCCCAGATAATAATAGCATCGGCAACAACTTATGGAAGAACTATAATGCCCATTCTTTCGACAAAATTCAACACGGGTCTTACGGCCGACTGCACGAAACTCGAAATAGGAGAGGATGGTACTCTTCTTCAGACAAGGCCGGCGATAGGCGGAAATGTCATGGCGACGATACGAACACAGACAAGACCACAAATTGCAACGGTCAGGCCTCGATCAAAAAAGCCCATTTCGTACGACAAAAGTCAAAGAAAGATAATCGCACCGGAAATAGAGGATGAACTTTTCAAAAGCGCTTACAGATGGATAAAGTTTGAGAAAGATGAAAGCACAGATCTGCCAATCCAGGAGGCGGACGTCGTCATCGCTGGCGGGCGCGGAATGAAGGATGAAAAGAATTTCGAAATGCTTTACGAACTCGCCAAAAAACTGAACGGAGTCGTCGGTGCGTCACGCACGGCCGTCGATATGGGATGGATTCCATATTCCCACCAGGTGGGGCTTTCCGGTAAAACAGTCAGTCCTCATCTTTACATGGCTTTGGGTATTTCTGGCGCGATCCAGCACATAGCGGGGATGTCTTCGTCTGATATCGTGATCGCCGTAAATACAGATCCGGATGCCCCGATCTTCAACGTCGCAGACTTTGGAATAATAGGAGACGCCACCGAGATAATTCCTGAACTTTTGAAAGCGCTTGGTGATAAAGATGAATGAATTCAAAAAGGTAGACGAAAGGGTTGTAAAGGAGTTAAGGCGAATAACATCTGGCGCATCTGTCATATACGAAGACAAAGAAACGCTAAAAAATTATTCCCACGACGAATCCGGAGGAGAGTATTACGCGCACATGCCGGATGTGGTTGTAAAGGTTGAAAATGCAGATCAGATATCCAAAATTCTCAAATTCGCAAACGCACAACATATCCCTGTGACACCGAGAGGTGCCGGAAGCGGCCTTGCAGGAGCGGATGTCCCCCTTTACGGCGGAATAGTTTTATCCGTCGAAAAGATGAACAGGATAATCGAAATAGACAAAAACAACCTTGTCGCCGTCGTCGAGCCAGGTGTTGTCACAAACGATCTGTGCAAAAAGGTCGCAGATGGGGGATTGTATTACGCCGGATATCCGATGAGCGTGGAGACGAGTTTCATAGGGGGCAACGTCGCGACGAATGCTGGTGGTAGCAAAGTCATAAAGTACGGCAATACAGGCCATCACGTTATAGGTCTCGAAGTCGTCATGGCAGACGGACAAATAGTGGAATTCGGAGGAAAGAGGAGAAAAGACTCTTCCGGATACGATTTCATCCACCTCTTTGTTGGATCCGAAGGGACGTTGGGAGTATTTTCAAAGATTTATCTTAACCTTATTCCACTACCCGGAAAGACCGTTGACCTGCTTGCTCCTTTCAAAGATATAGAAACAGCCATTTCAAATGTCGGGAGGCTTATGATAGAGAGTAAAACCCTTCCAAGTGCGATAGAGTTCATAGATGGAATCTCCGTGAAACTCGGATCCGTTTACAACAACATAAAACTTCCCTTTCAGGATGAGGCCGGCGCATATCTTTTGATCCAATACGAGGGCAGAAAAAAAGAGGAAATAGAAGACCTTTACGAGATAGGTGGAAAGGCACTTATGGCCGGAGGTGCGATGGATGTCTTTGTGGCCGACAACAGGACGAATTCCGAAAAACTATGGAGAATAAGAAGAAACTGGCTTGAAGGCATAAAGGCTTTTGATCCTTACGCTCCAACCGGAGACGTGGTTGTTCCCACCGATAAAATTCCGCAGATAATGCAATATATCTCCGAGATTTCTACGGAGTACAAAGTCCAAATCCCCGTTGCGGGCCATGCGGCAGACGGAAATGTCCATCCCGCACCTATGAAACCGGAGAAAATAAGTCCTTTGGAATGGAAAGACTTATCCGAAGAGATCCTCGATAAAATTGCCCTAAAGGCTGCCAGCCTTGGAGGCGCGATAAGTGGAGAACACGGTGTAGGATTCATAAAAAAAGACCTTTTGAAAAAGACGAAGCCAGATCAGTATGTATTCATGAAGAAGATAAAAGACATCTTTGATCCAACTGGAATCATGAATCCCGGGAAGTTATACTGAGATGAGTTTAAAAAGCGGGCATAAAAGCCCGCTTATTTCATTCGATGACGAGATTTGGATTTGCTTCCAATTTTACCTTTAACTCTTTTTGTATCTGTTCGGCCGGAATTTCCTTTGCAAGGCTTCTTATGTATTCGTCATCCGTTTCAAAAGATATGGCATTCCAAAGACATCCAACCTGACAGTTGTTGCAGCCCACCATACAGCGCTCTTGAAAGAGTACAACCGCTTTTTTATTTACAGGATCGTATCCGAATACATTTCGCTTTTCCCCGCACGTTATCACACACAATCCACATCCTGTACATTTATTTGGATCTATTACGGGACCCCAATTTATCTTTTTTCTGTCCAATCCATGCCATTTTGAAAACATATCTTCAGCCATTGAAACTACCTTCTTTCTTTGTCTCCGTAGAAACAACGTGATCGGGGAATTTATCAAGTCTTGCCTTAAGTTCTTTTGTTACAGTCGGGAAGATCTTGTACTTCACGATGACGGATTTCACAAGTTTAGAAGCATCTGCCGGAAAAGATATCGCTTCTTCGGGACAAACCTTTCCGCACGTCGTACATCCGACAACGCAATTTCCGCCATTCGCCACGATGTATTTTTGTTGAGACTTCGAAAAACCAAAAACGGCATTTCCGCAACTCAACAAACACAATCCACAATCTGTGCACTTCGAATAATCAATAACCGGCGCCCATTCAATTTCAGAACGAGCAACACCATGCCACATTTTTTCAGCCACTTCAATCATCTCCAAATAAAAGTCAATTATTTTTCAAAATTTCTTTTTTTCTATTCTCAAGAATCTCACAGGATCTTTGAGGATCTTTTGGCAGATCTGAAATCTTTAAACCAACTATTTCGGTGAAGGTGCTTTCTTTTCCCAAAAGTTCGAAAAATTCTTCCAGGAGAGCATTTAAAATCTCTCTATTTGTTGAATAGAAGACCCATTGTTTTTCTCTTTTTTCGATGATAAGATTTGCATCTTTCAAAATTTTTAAATTTTGAGAAATGGCAGGTTGTGTGACATCAAAGACATTTTCGAGTTCGCAAACGCAAAAAGGTCTCTTTGCCATAAGAAGCACCATTCGAAATCTTAGAGGGCTTGATAAAGCGCTGAAGAATTTTTCAAATTTTTTTGAATCCATCGAATCACCTCATAAGCATATTAGCATATGCTTATGATCTTTTGGTTATGACAAAATTAAACTTTCGTCATTTGTTTTATTATTTTATCGATTTCATGTCTTTTTTTATGGCAATTTATTTCCTGCTGCTTTGTAAAGATCGTACCATTCCTTTTTTGTCAAATTCACATTTGATGCCTGACATATTTCTTTAAGGCGCTTTGCATTTGTCGTGCCGACGATTGGCTGTATTTTTGCGGGATGTCTCAATATCCACGCTATTGGCATGGCATCTTTTGGCACATCGTATTTCTTTGCCACTTTGTCCATTTCATCGTTGAGAGTTTTGAATTTCGGGTTATCCAAAAACACGCCATCGAAAAATCCGTACTGGAATGGCGACCATGCCTGAATTGTGATGCCGTTAAGCCGGCAATAATCGAGCACACTTCCGTCACGATCGACAGATTTGTCGATTTGCATGTTAACGTTTAATCCCGCATCTATCATACCCGTGTTTGTGATGCTGAGTTGCAACTGATTGACGATTATTCTCTGATTTAGATACTGGCTGAGCAATTCTATTTGCATGGGATTGTGATTGCTCACTCCGAAATTCCTTACCTTCCCACTCGCGTGCAATATCGAAAAGGCCTCTGCAACTTCTTCCGGATCGACGAGCGCATCGGGTCTGTGAAGCAAAAGCACGTCTATGTAATCGGTCTTCAAACGTTTCAAACTGCCATCAACGGCCTCAAGAATATGATCTTTTGAAAAATCGTAGTATCCATCTCTTATGCCGCATTTTGTCTGGATGAAGATCTTCTCCCTTACTCCCTTCATCTCTTTGAGCGCCGTGCCAAAAACTTCCTCGGATTTTCCGCCACCGTAAATGTCCGCGTGATCGAAGAAATTTATGCCTTCCTCAATGGCTGTGGTTATCAACTTCGAAACATCCTTTACAGGCATATCGGCAATTCTCATGCATCCAAGCGCAATTTCAGAAGATCTTATCTCACCGTTCGCTATTTCTATCGTTCTCATCTCAATCACCTCTCATATTTTGCTAACTTTATGTAAAAATCTCGGAACGTCGGGATTCAAACCCTTAGAAATCGAAAGATTGAAGGCAAACAACTGGATGAACAATGCGATTTCAAAAGGATATAGTGCTTTTTTCGTCGGAAGAATTTTAAACGAAAGATCGCCTTTTTTCAAGAATTCATCGTTGTCTGAAACGATAAGCGTGTGCGATCCCGTCTCCTTTATCTTATCCACAACTCTGGCACTTAATCCCAAAGTCGAATCATCGGGAGCAAAGATGAAGATCGGAATATCCGGATCTAACATCGCAAGAGGACCATGGACAAGATCGACAGAGGACAGTCCCTGCGCACTTATGTAACATGTTTCCTTCAACTTGAGCGCGCTTTCGAGTGCCACAGGATAGTTAAAACCTGTGCCTATTATGACCAAATCCCTTGCAAATGAATACCTTTGAGCAAGATCGCGTATTGCCTCTTCCCGATCGAAGATCTTGTCGTACATAACCTTAAGATCGTCTATATTGAGTTTTTTGCCCTTTATCGCATATGCAAGTAAAAGCACGCTGGCCATGGAGGCGCTGAAAGTCTTTGTCGCAGCCACGCTTTTTTCGACACCTGCATTCATGAAGATCGCGTTATTTTCAAGAAGTTTTGCCATTGTGCTTTCCGAATTGTTCGTTATGCCAAATGTAAGAACCTTTTGATCCGTTGATTGTTTGAGTATCTCGCAAACGTCTTCCGTCTCTCCCGACTGGGATATTCCCATTACAACTCCGTTTTTAATCTCGGGTGGCGTTTTGTAATGCGTGTAAAGAGAGCCAAGCGCAAGCGCGACGGGTATGCCGATTTCCGATTCAAAAAGATATTGACCGTAAATACAGGCGTTGTCAGATGTTCCGCGCCCTGCCGCTATCATGACGACGGGAGATGCTTTTTTGAAAACCTTCGCTATTTCATCTATCTTTTGACCTTCATTTGAAATCAAACGTTCTATCGCCTTTGGAGTTTCATGAATTTCTTCGATCATCCTGTAACTCATTTCATACCTCCGCATCACATTCCATTTAATATGTCAAGCCTTTTTGACGCATCGTATGCAAGCATTTCCGGGTGCGTTTTGTAAGGACTTAACTCGGCCGTCAAATATCCTTCGTAATTTGCCTTTCTCAAAGCGCTTATAACTGCCGGCCAGTTCACATTCCCTTCAAAAAGATTCTTAAATCCGCGAATATTTCCTATCGAGGTGTCAAAATCTTTTATATGAACTCTTACGATGTAATCAGCAAGTACTTCTATCCAGTGCTCGGGATAGGAAAAAGCAAGCACATTGCCGACGTCGAAATAAAATCTCACGTACGGACTTCCTATCTCATCCATAAATTTCCTCATCTCGAGAGGACTTAAGAGAAATTTGTTCCACACATTTTCTATCCCTATGCAAACCTTTGCTTCTTCGGCCTTCTTTGAAAGGGCTTTTAATGCCTCCTGAGACCTTTTGTACGCTTTGGAGTAAGAGACATCTTCGTTAACAACTCCCGGAACTACAAGAATGGCATCTGTATGAAGCGTCTTTGCGGCCTCTATCATCTTCTCTACGATTTTGATTCCTTTGTTTCTTACACTTTCATCATCGTCGGTAAGAGGGTATTTCCAGTGAAGCGCTGTGGCAACACTTGAGATCGGTATGTTATTCGATCTGGATATTTTAAAAATCTCTTCGATCTCATCTTTTGTCGAATCAATTCTCAATGAAGGAGTGTCCTTCTTCTCCTCTTCCATATTTATCTCTATTCCGTCGTATCCGGCCTTTTTTGCATTTTCTATGCATTCCTTTACGGTGTAATTTGCAGGAAAGGTCCAGCAGTTTATGCCTTTTTTCACGACTTTATCACCTTGCCTTTCTTTACGGATTCGTAAGCCATCAAAGCGACTCTAAGCGCTTCGAGTCCGTCTTTGCCAGTTACAGGCTCTTGAAGATCGTCTTCGATGCACTTCACAAAGTCTTTGAGCATGAGGTAATCCATATCATCTCCCCAGTAGGCGTATTTGCTGTATTGAATTCTGTCTGA
Organism: Athalassotoga sp.; assembly: GCF_049965695.1. Classification (NCBI taxonomy): domain Bacteria; kingdom Thermotogati; phylum Thermotogota; class Thermotogae; order Mesoaciditogales; family Mesoaciditogaceae; genus Athalassotoga; species Athalassotoga sp. The sequence goes on from NZ_JBMFWB010000027.1 coordinate 13,695, forward strand.
GTACATGATTCCATGCTGGGCAAACGCATCGACACTCATCGACCCTTTTGTGCCGGCTATCTCAAAGGTCACATCTCCCCACGTCGGAAAGGATTTCGGTCTTGACCATGATGCGTCTAAAGTTGCAAAGATCTCATTTTTGAACTTCATCGATATTAGGCCGCAGTCTTCAACGGGTATGTCGTGGATCAATGTGCCCATCTTTGCATATACTTCTTTTACCTCGGATTTAAAAGTCCACCTTAAGATATCCACAACGTGAACTGTGTGATCAATTACGGATCCTCCTCCGGAAAGCGTTTTGTCTGTGAACCATCCGCCAGGCATCGTTCCATGATTCGTCGCACTTATCCCGATTATCTCTCCGAGTTTTCCTCCATTTATTATTTCCTTCATTCTCTTTACTGGAGGTGCGTATCTTACCGGAAAGGAGACCATGAGTTTGACTTTGTTTTCCCTGCAAGCATCTATCATATTTTGGGCATCTTCAATTGTCGTCGCGATTGGCTTTTCGACTATGACGTGTTTTCGCGCGCGCGCCGAATCTATCGTCATCTTTGCATGCTTTGCATTTGCGGAACATATCACAACGGCATCGACGGATTTGTCAGAAAGGATATCTTCGTAATCTTTGAAATACTTTATACCATGCCTTTGGGCAAAATCTTTTCCCTGCTTTTCATTCTCTTCCGCTATCCCTGCTATTTCAACCTTTTCTATGCGCTTCAAAGATTCAACGTAACTTTCCGCGTGCATGTGATCGCAACTCAAAATTCCGATCTTCATAATTTCACCTCCAGAGGTTTATTCACCCTCATCGATTCTATGCAGGTCATGGCAACTTTCAACGCGTAAAGCGCATCATGGGCGGGAACGGGAATTTGTGAATCTTTTTCGACAGATTCAAGAAACTCCCTTATTTCGCGTGTATAAGGCTCTATGCCGGGAGAAAGTGGGCTTTCCGGAATAGAAACGCTCTCGGCTTTGCCTTTATTTTCTTCGAAAAGATTTAACTTCAAAGGAATGGAGTTAAAACTGCTGAATTCAACTAGGCCATCTGTCCCTGCTATCTCTATCTTCGCACCGAACTGGGTTCTTTGATTGCCTGACCAGTCGGAGACAAGGTGGGCGATAATGCCGTTTTCGAATTCCATCATCACAAGATCGTATTCTGGATCGAATGGCTCTTTTCTTTTAAAGACATTTCCGCGCGTGTAAACTTCTTTGACGGGGCCAAAGGTCCATGTGAGAAAATCTATGTCATGGATCAAAGAATCCTGAATCGATCCGCCGCTTTTGTCATGGTAACCGTACCATTCCCTCACTATGGCAGGATTCGGTCCTCCCCTGTACGTCCTTACCATCTTCGGAAGGCCAATAGAGCCAGCATTTATGACTTCGCGTGCCTTTATGTATTCGGGAAAGAACCTCAAAACGTGTGCTATCATGAACTTGACATCATTTTTGGAGGTTGCCTCTATCATCTTTATCCCGTCTTCGTAAGTTAAAGCCATGGGCTTTTCACAAAGCACATGCTTTTTTGCATTTGATGCTTTGATCACGAATTCACTGTGAAGATAAGTCGGCACGCATACATCGATAACATCTATATCCTTTTTTTTGATCACATCTTCAGCGTTGTCGTAAGCATCCGCCCCAAAGATATCGGCGAGTTTCTTTGATCTTTCCGGTACGATGTCCGCAACGGCAACAACCTTTGCATCGGGGATACTTTTGTAGCAATTGGCATGAACTGTCCCAATTCCACCCGCTCCAACTATTCCAATTTTAAGCATCTTATCACCTCAATTTTGATGATGGATTCATCTATATGATACACCCTATCATTCAACACGTGATAAAATCAAAATAGAGATTACTCAAAAATTGTAAAGAGTGACGGGTAACATGGCAAAATAATACGATTTTTATAAAAAGATAGCCAAAAAACACGATGAATTTTAAAGGAGGTTATAAAATGAAAAAAAGTATCATGATTTTTAGTTTCGTTATACTTGCCGGCATTTTATCCTTTGCAGGGACTGCAAGTTCAACAAACGTTGTAAATTGGTCAAATTTACCTTACACCCTGTCTGCCACCGTGGAAAGCCATACGATCTTCGGTACAAAGGTCGATTTTCATTCCGCCGTCAAGGACGGAGCGTTGGATCACTATTCAGCCTTTGACTTTGAATATCTGGTATTCACATTCAACCGAAATTACATCGATAAATTGCCATACGGAATAACGATACTTACCTGCTCGATAAATCGCAATTTCTTTTCATGGGTTGTATCCTCTAAGGAATACCCGTGGGGGAAGGTCAGCATAAGTGCGCCTGCCGTCGGGATGATAGAAATGTTCGTCGTCGGTGGAGTTAGCCTGTATTTTCTTATTACCCACGATCCTTTACCTATGTTCTACGGCCTTGGCGTCCTTACAGTTGAAAACTTCTTTGTCTCATCGCTTCAGACAAATTGCACGATAATTTTAGACAAAGAAAAAACCTTGTAATTTTTTCTATTGTTTCACCCGGGCCATCAAATAAGCATCGATGTATTCTCCGTTTCTTATGGCATAACATTTGAGCGTGCCTTCGATTGTGAAACCGAATTTCTTGTACATGTTTATCGCTACTTCGTTGTCGGTGTAAACTTCTAATTCTATTCTTTTGAGATTGTACCAGTTATCGGCAAGATCCAGCAATGCTTTCATAAGGGCAGTCCCTATGCCTTTGTGCTGGTAATCATCGTGAACGGATATTCCCAAAGCAGCACAATGGCGTCTTCTGCCCTTGAAAACATTCAATCCCGCAGTGCCGACAAGTTTGCCGTCCAATTCGGCAACAAGACTAATTGAGCCTTCTTCCTCTGTCATTCTGCTTACCATCTTTGCGGCATTTTCTTTCGATGTAAAAGGCATCGCAAGCGTGTTCGCACTCGCATTGGGACAGTTTCTCAATTCGTAAAACCCATCGACATCCGTTTTTTCAATCGTCCTTATCTTCAGCGCCATAGTAAAGGTTCCCTCCTATTTTTGTGAAGGTTTTACTTCACTTTAGATTGATTGGCAACAGCCTCGGCTTTTTTCTCGATCTCCTCCTGATTGCCAAGATAATAATGCTTTATCGGTTTTAGATTATCATCAAGTTCATACACAAGAGGAATTCCCGTCGGGATGTTAAGAGCGATTACCTCTTCATTCGACAAATTGTCTAAATACTTTACCAATCCTCTCAAACTGTTTCCATGGGCGACGACGATGACTTTCTTTCCCGATCTTATAGTTGGAGCTATCGTTGAATCCCAATAAGGCATTACCCTGTTTATCGTGTCTATAAGGTTTTCGGTAAGCGGCAGTTCAGATTCTTTCAAACTCGCGTATCTTGGATCGTGGCCGGGATACCGAGGATCATCTTTTTCAAGCGCCGGCGGCCTTACGTCTGCCGATCTTCTCCACAAAGTTACCTGCTCATCGCCGTACTTTTGCGCAGTTTCGGCTTTATTCAACCCTTGCAATGCACCGTAATGTCTTTCATTCAATCTCCATGAATTTTGAACGGGTATCCACATCAGATCCATCTCATCGAGTGTTATCCACAACGTTCTTATGGCCCTTTTAAGCACAGATGTGAAGGCGATATCAAAATGATAACCTGAATCTTTGAGAATTTTACCTGCACTGTGGGCCTCCTGAGTTCCTCCATCGGTAAGATCCACATCCGTCCAGCCTGTAAACCTGTTTTCTTTGTTCCACAAACTTTCTCCGTGTCTTAGAAACACAATTTTGTACATTTAAAAACCTCCTCGATAATGTATTCAAATCTATTATACCCAAATTTGACTTCAATTTTGAGTCATAAATTCCGGCAGGTGATTTGGCAGGTTGCACGTGGCTCGTGGCATGGAAAATTGGCAATTGTCAATTGTCAATAAATTCTTCACGTCTCACCAATTCGTATGGTAAGATCAAGATATGGAGGTGAAAATTATGAAAAAATTGAAATTGGGAATAATCGGATCGGGCATAGCGGTAAAAGAGTTGCATCTTCCCGCACTAAGAACTCTCGATACGCTTTACGAGGTAAAGGCAATTTCAAGCAGAAATATGGATCACGCGATCTCTCTTGCCAATGAGTGCGGAAGTGATGTCGTCGCCTTTGATGATCCTTCGAAGATGAAGGATATAGACGTTGTCGACATAGCGATACCGGTAAATCTGAATTACGATATGATAAAGATCGCCTTTGAAAAAGGCTGGGACGTGATTTGTGAGAAACCCATCGCCGAAAACACCCAAAGCGCACGAAAAATACTTGAACTTCACGAGAAATATCCGCAAAGAATACTCTACATCGCCGAAAGCCACAGGCACGATCCGGCCATAAAGATAATAAAAGATCATCTTTCCGAAATCGGGGAGGTGGCCTTTTTCGATTACAAACTCGTTCTTCCAACAAAAGACAGCAAATACGCCAAAACGGAATGGAGAAAACATCCGGCGCACGTTGGAGGCTTTCTTTCAGATGGTGGTGTTCATCACGTCGCATTTTTGAACGCGATTTTCGGCAAATATCTTTCTGTCGGCGGATTTGCAAAGCAGATCTCCGACTTCACGGATGCTTACGACACGATGATCATGAGCATAAAGTATGAAAATGGATTTGGCACCTATTCCGTCACTTATGCACCGAATTATGGAGAAAATGAATTTTCAATCTACGGATCCCTCGGAACTTTAAAGATGAAAAATTCAAAAGTCACGGTCGTGAAGGACGATAATATCAAAGAATATCCTGTACCTCCGGCAAATTTCTTCGCAGAAGAATTTAAAGATTTTTACAATTGCGTCGTTAAACGCCAAAAACCCGTTTTGGGCGATCCTTACCTTGCATTCACAGACCTTGAAATGATAGAAAAAGTTATAAAGTAGAATTAATTTACTAATACCAAAATGTTTTTCATTTTTACGATTTTGTGATATAATAAAAATGAAAATTGCTTTTGGAGGTGTAGAAATGAAAAAGTTTTTAACAAT
>NZ_JBMFWB010000028.1:0-17978 GCF_049965695.1 Athalassotoga sp.
CACCACTCGTTTTTGTTTGCAATAGTTATTATACTGAACCAGTTTTAAATTCCGAATCATCGCTCCGGCAGGTGCCCATAATGGCACGTAGCACGTGGCTCGTAGCATGTAGAATTGAGAATTGACAAATTTCAATTGACAATTGAAAAGGAGATGATTTTTATGGAAGAGAAATTGTTCAAATGTGATATATGCGGCCTGCATTACAGAGAGGAATCTCTTGCCCGTCAATGTCATGACTGGTGCGCAACCCATGACGGAAGTTGCAACGTGGAAATCACAAAACATTCTGTTGAAGCCCAATCAAAATCGAAATTTTCGATAAAGTAAAATTTTGCCCAAAATGTTTTACAATGATACTTTTTTTCATGACGATATATGAATCGTGATATTCTCCCATTTCAAATGGGAGAATTCTTTCTTAAAAGAGCGTTAAAGTCTACTAATAATGTGCTATAATATACAAATTTCACTTTGAATCCAAGATATACGATGATGCCAAGCGAAAAAATAAGTGAAATGATTGAAAAAAATAAATGATTTTGGAAAAGAGGTGATTGAAATGTTACCAACCCAGCAATTACCGGCTGTACAACATTTAATCTTTGGGATTTTCAATTTGTCAGTTCCAGATCTGATTGTATGGGTGATTGTTATAGGTGGCTTTTTCTTTGCCGCATGGTTAAGGTTACCTAAAATCTTCGAAGGGAGAGAAAAGCAAGATGAATCTGACAAGAAAAACTCAAGAAATGATAAGAGATAACATGTCAATGGAGGATGCACTGCCGACAAAGATGCCAGTATATGTTAACTCATTTGCCTATATTTTTGGAGTCATAACACTTTCAGCACTGGGTTTTGTCGTGATAACGGGAATAATCCTTGCAGCCTTTGGCCCTCAATGGTATCACTTTTCAAATGCAGGTCATTTTGTCAATTCTTTACACTTTTGGGGAGTTCAGATTTTTTTTGCAGCCCTTCTTGCACATTTGCTCACAAAGTTTTTCATGGCGGCATGGAGAGATGGACGATGGAAGACATGGGTAATCGGCATGTTTGCATTTGCACTGTCAATTTTTGAAGCCTACACAGGGTATCTTTCGCAGACAAACTGGGATTCTCAATGGATTGCGGTTCAGGCCAAAGATGCAATGAACGCACTTGGTATAGGAGGATTTTTTAATACAATGAATACGGCCCAGGTTCTAACATTGCATGTTGCGGTCATTCCTTTGATACTTGTCGCTTTTGTGCTTATTCATCTTATCGTTGTAAGAAGTGACGGACCTGTGAAACCATTAGAGGAAAAAGATTCGGGGCGAAAAAAATGAGTCGAAAAACGGATGAGTACTTTAAAGATGTCCCAATGAAATCTTACGATCTTATAAAAGAAGGATTGATTGTTTTTGGTGTTGTATCTGCATTGATAATTGTCCTCGCAATAATCTTCAGTTCTCCAGATTATCCAACGGTTACGGCAAAACAAATTGCAACTTACGAACCGATCTCTTATTTACGAACATTCACCGACATACTTCTGGGTAAAAGTGAAATAAGCAATTACGGACCTCCATACGATAACGATGTTAAAAATGCTCAAAGCCTCTTCGGAATAGCGCCTGCCAAAATTTTAGGAACAACTATACCTATAAATGCCGTGAATGATTTTGTGATAGATCCTCTCAGTCATCTTGCTGTCATAGACAAAAATGTCCAAACATCCCTTGATCAGTTTAAAAACGCGTCGCCCCAACAACGTCAGGTATGGATTGACAATTATTCAAAAGCGCTCGACAATGCAACTGTTGTGAATGGAAAAGTCCAAATCGTAAATGGAGATTACGGACCTTTGCCGGTGATAATGAATGGCTTGCTTTTGCTTGGTAAGTCCGGACTTTTAGAAGGCGCTCTTCAAAAGAACGAATCCCCTTACGATTTTTACAATTTGAATTACACGAAACCTTTGCTTCTGTTTCAGGGCAAAGTGTACCATAGCGTGGCAAAATCTTTGAATATGCTTGGAGAAGATTGGGGAATTGCAAATGAAACGGGAAATTATCCCGGCGCGTGGTGGTTGTGGCCATACACTTTCTTTTACCAAATTCCTCCCATGTCAACTTCTCCAAACGGAGATTTGGAAGTTGGGCTTATAATGATAGGCCTGTTTTTGGTACTTCTGTTTTTGCCCGTTATCCCTATTTTAAATAAAATTCCGAAATGGGTTAAAGTTTACAGAATTATCTGGAGAGATTGGTACAAAAAGTGAGTGAAAGGATAAATTCTATCTTTTCGAAAATACACAAAAATTACGACGCAATGAACAGGATCATGAGTTTCGGAATCGATGTGAGATGGAGAAAAATAGCGGCTGAAAAGGTGATCGAAGGTCTTGGTGAAAATTCAAGAATTTTGGATATAGCGACAGGTACAGGAGATCTGACGCTTGCGATTTACGATCTGGCAGAAAATTCGAACAAAAAGATCGAATTGTATGCGATGGACATGAACGAAAAAATGATAGAAATTGCAAGGAAGAAATTCGGGAACAGAAAAATCAATCTAATGCGCGGTGATGCGTTGAAAATACCCTATCCTGATAATTTTTTTGATGTCGTGAGTGTCGGGTTCGGAACAAGAAATTTCGACGATCTCAAAATTTTTTCTGATGAATTAATGAGAGTACTTAAAGATGGAGGTTTTTTTGTCATAATAGATATGGCTTTGCCCAAGAAAAAATATCAGCGCATGTTTTTCAAGTTCTATTTTCAGATAATACGTCTTTGGGGACATTTCATAGACAGAGAATCTTATGAATGGCTCATATCAAGCATAGAACATTTTGACTTTGAAAAATTTAAAGTCATTTTGGAAAAGAGCGGATTTGAAAATGTCAGATATAATCCCTTGAATTTCGGGATAACTTACGTAATTGTTGGAGAAAAAGTTAAATGATACATGCTGGAGTCCATACTTCATAATCAAAGTTGAATTGAGAACAATTGTGATATACTAATTTCTGATGAATTACAAAGTAAAATTAGCGCTTGTATTTGTTTTCGGTGTTGCCATGGGCTTTCTCGAATCCATCGTTGTGGTTTATCTGAGGCAACTCTATTATCCTTATGATTTCAAAGTACATTTGGTTATCCCCTATCATATGATTCAAATAGAGATGTTTCGTGAAGTAATGACGATAATCATGATTGTAATCGTGGCAACACTTGCGGGAGAAGATAAATTCAGAAGGTTTTACTATTTCATTTACCTTTTTGGAATATGGGACATCTTTTACTATGTCGGATTGAAGATGCTTTTGAACTGGCCATCTTCCATTTTGACGTGGGATATATTGTTTCTTGTACCAACTGAATGGTTTGGTCCGGTGCTTGCTCCCGTCATTGTGTCTTTGACCTTTATATTTTATGGCGTTATCATGATTTTGAAGAAAGAAAACTTTGATTTCGTCCAAATGTTGATCGGCCTATGTGGTGGAGTTATAATTTTTGCGACTTTTGTAACTGCGAACAGTACGACGTTAAATTACGATTGGTACATGTTTGCACTCGGAGAAGGGTTACTTTTGTTTTCTATGATAGAAAAATTTGCCTTGGCACGAAAAAAGCCAAAGAAGATCATTTGATGGATTTGTACATCCTGTACATCGAAAATCTTGGTACGAATTTGAACATTCCAAAAGATTTTGATGGGATCTCAAAGTTTATTTCCGAAACTTTTGCCATTGCCTCTCCGCTGCCAAGTATTCTTTCCATTTGAGTATGGTGCATGAAATAAGCGAAAGGAACGGGTATTTTTTCTACGGAATTTGAATTAGAAAGATTTGCAAAGAAGAAGAGTGTATCTTTTGGATCAGACGTATATCTGGCAAATCCCACAACAGGTGATCCCGCTTTGAAATCAAGTTTGAGATAATTTCCGCCGTTCAAAGCAGGTTGATTTTTCCTCACGTCAAAGGCTTTTATGACAAACTCTCTGAAATCCCAATCCCACTTTTTATCGTCCCATACCATAGGCCTTCTGTTATCGGGATCTCCATCACCATTCATTCCATTTTCTTCTCCGTAATATAAAAATGGATTTCCGGGGTATGCAATTTGAAATGCAATGGCGATTTCTTTTGACATTCTATCTTTTAGAAGCGAGTTCATTCTTGGAGTATCATGAGAAGAAAGCATATTCCATGACTTTGAAAGAGATGTGGTTCCGTTTTCTTCCACCATTCTGTCGAGACATTTTTTGAGTAATTGAGGTTCAAAATTTTCATTCAGTGTATTTATCAAAAGTTCTGAAAAATAATAATTCATAACGCCATCGAGTTTGGATAATTTTAACCATTCGTCCGGATATCCGCTCACTTCTCCCACGACATAGGCATCTGTTTTAACCGATCTGGCACTTTCGACTATCAGAGAATTTATTTCATGTCCAAGATCATGGGCACAATCAAGGCGCCATCCGTCTGCGCCCATTTTAAGGTAACGTTTTATGATCGAATTCTCATCTGTAAAGAGCAATTTTCTGAGCGTTTCATTTTGAAGATTTAATTCCGGAAGCAATTTTATGTCTATCCATGACCTGTATTCATTTGGCCATGTTTTGAATTCAAAGAAATCTTTGAAGGGTGATCTGGGATCGTTATATGCTCCTGCGTTTCCGTATTTTTTTGATTTGTTAAACCATATTCCGTCAACTCCGACATGGTTGAAAACACCGTCAAGTATGACACGGATTTCTTTTTTGTGCGCTTCTTCGAAAAGTTTGGCAAGAATTTGTTCATCGCCAAACTGTGGGTCAACGCTAAAATCATGTGTATCGTATTTGTGATTTGTGGCAGCCAAAAAAATAGGAGTCAGATAGATCGAATTTATTCCCAAATTTTTTATGTAATCTATCTTTTCGATTATGCCTTCTAAATCTCCACCAAAAAATTCGAGACCGTGACTTTCTCTTTTAGGTAGTTCTTCCCACTTCCTTACAATTCCGCCGTCCCGGCCGTAAAGTCCTTTTTTAACTTTTTCTTCAAATGATTTTCCTCTGTTAAACCTATCTACAAATATCTGATACACAATTTGCGAATATTGCCAATTCTGCATGATTTTCCTTTCTGTTCAAAATATACTTAAATAACTTTAGTCGAATGTTCATTTAATTTAAGCGAAGGGCAGGATACCTCCGAGATGGCCTCCGCAGCGTAGCGAGGACCAGACATCGAGTGGGGTACCTGCCGCAGCGATGATTCGGAATTTAAAACTGGTTCAGTATATACTTGGTTCACTAGTATATCCAGCATTTGCTCTTATCCAAATCAATTTTAACGTTGTCTTGCACTTTTTTCGAATTATTTGCTAAAAACGCAACTATTTCAGTTTCATCTCTTACAAGATGAAAAAGAGATCTTCTCGAATCAATCGGATCTATAGATTCTATCTTGAATTCCACGCCGTTGTTCGATTCAAAAACGGCATCGGGCCTGAATGAAAGCGTTTTGCCTTTTGGTGCGTCAAACAAATCTTTAACCATATTCAATCCAAGCGGAGACATCAAAATTGCAACGTCAAGATTTACGGGATGATCGTAAACCGTCATGGTAAGATCGTGTTGAACGATTTTCCCGTCGATGATGATCGCGATATGATCTGAAATTGCAAGCGCATCCACAACATCCGAGACCACGAGTATGTAAGTTTTTCCGAGATTAAGCAGATTTTTTTTGAGATCTGCTCTCACAAATTGTTTTTGATACGCGTCGAGTCTTGAAAATGGTTCGTCAAGCATCAAAATATCAAATTCTCTCACGGTTTCTCTCGCAAAAGCAGTTGCCTGTTTAAGACCTTCCGGAAGAGTTTTGGGCATGAACGGAAGACTTTCTTCAAGACCGCCATCAATTTCGCGGGCCCTTTTTCTGACCTTTCCATTTATCTCTATTTTGTCCATTTTTCTTAAACTTAGAGGAAACGAGATGTTTTTGAATGTGTTCATATGCGGAAAAAGAGCGTATTCTTGAAACATCATCGCCATGCGTCTTAGATGCGGTTGAAAGTGAGACATATCAACACCTTCGAGAATCACCGAACCTTTTGACGGGATTAAACCGCAAATGGCCCTTAACAAAGTTGATTTCCCAGATCCGGAAGGCCCAAGAATCGCAAGCACATTTCCTTTATCGACGGAAAAATTCAAAGGCCCAAGTTTAAAATTTTCGATCTGCGCTTCAAGATTTTTAATTTCGAGATACCCCATTTCAATCACCTCACCTTTTCCCTTAGATCTTCAGGCAACAATGAAAAAAATGCCGGATTTCTTTCACACATTGACTGAAGTATCTCGATAAGTTCAGGATGATCTTTTGCTTTATTTGAAATGGCTTTCAGCACCTCCTCATCGTCTGATTGAGAAAGGGCCAGCGCTGTATCGAAAAGAAATTCTTCCATGTAAGGATCGTTTTCAAATTCGTAAAGGAGGTATTTTTCAGAATCTTTGAAACCAACTTTCGCAAGGGCACCATGAACTATCAAGGCTTCATTTTCATTTTCAACCAAGTTCAACATGGCTTTGAGATAATCTATTCCACCCTTGCATCTTTTATCTCCGATTAAATCTGCTATGTAGTAGATGCCGATATTTTTTTCGTCCTTTTTCATCTCAAGATCAAGACGTTCAAATAATTGTTTGCAGCAGTCGAGTGCTTCAAGGGCCTCTACGGCTATATCTGCGGTTTGCGGATCTTCTTCGAAAAGCAGATCGATGAGTATAGGTACCGCTTTTTCTCCTTTTTCTTCAACAATTCTCCTTACCAATTGATCTTTGTCGCTCAATTTCCCTTGCTCCCATCTTAAAAGTTAGGGCTTTAAAAGATATCGCGATGTCAACATCTTCTATTTCAACTTCTTCCAATTTTATTTTTGTCGGGGCAAAATTAAGTATACCCTTTATTCCGGCCTTTACCAAAATTTCTGCAACATTTCTTGCCTCTGAAGCCGGTACGGCTATAACTCCTATTTCAATCCCAAGCAATTTTACCTTTTCTTCTAATTCGCTCATCGGATAAATCAAAATACCTCTTTCACCTATTTTTCTTCCGGCTTTTGAAGGATTCCTATCGAAAAAAGCAACTATGTTGTATCCTTCTTTGAAAAACTCTCTGTGATTTGCAAGGGCCGTACCTATGTTACCTGCACCGACGATGCAAACATTCCATGTTTTATTTATTCTTAACACATTTTCAAGGGATAATCTGAGACCTTTGAGATCGTATCCTGTTCCACGCTTTCCAAATTCTCCGAAATATGAAAGATCTTTTCTTATTTGACTTGGTTTCAAGGAGAGCCTCTCACCGAGTTCTTGAGAGGACGTTATGCCTCTTCCCTCCGAAAGTAAAGTTCCCACGCATCTATGGTAAAGAGCGAGTCTTTTCGAAACAGGACCAGGAATTTTCATAACTTTTCCTCCTTACGCAACTATATTCACAACATTGCCTGATGCAACAAAAACTTTTTTGGGATTTTTCCCGTTAAGCGCACTTTTTATTTTATCGTTATTTAAGGCAATTTGACGTATTTCGTCTTCAGACAGATCGGCATCGATCACGATCTTTGATCTTACCTTTCCGTTTACCATAAGGGCAATTTCGACCTTTCTTGGTTTGATAGCATCTTCATCGTAAGATGGCCAGTTAACGTTCGTGACAAAAGGTTTTTCGCCCATCATTTCCCATAATTCTTCGGCTACATGGGGAGCAAACGGAGAAAGCGCCGGAACGAATTTATGAGAGAATTCATCCAAAAGTTCAACATTTAACCTGTCAGCGGGCATTGATTTGACGTAATCGGAGAAAATATTGACGAGTTCCATAAATCCGCTGACAACCGTGTTGAATCTAAAGGCCCCTTCTATGTCATTCGTTATTTTTTTGAGAATCATATGGAGTTTTCTTCTTATCTCGTATTCTTCGTCGCTTAACTCTCTCTTCATGCCATGATTGTTTTTGGTTAAAGGCAAGATGTTTTCAAAAAGACCCCAAAGTTTAAAGACAAATCTGTAAACACCTTCAATGCCGGATTCTAACCATTCCGCATCTTTTTCCGGCGGGCCCATGAAAAGTATGTAAAGTCTCAATGTATCTGCGCCGTATTTTTCAACCATTTCATCCGGCGAAACGACATTACCCTTCGACTTTGACATTTTTGCGCCGTCTTTGTATATCATGCCTTGAGTGAAAAGATTTTTAAATGGCTCATCGAAAGATAGGTATCCTCCGTCTCTGAGAACTTTGGTTATGAATCTTGAATAAAGCAGGTGAAGAATCGCATGCTCAACTCCGCCTATGTATTGATCAACGGGCAACCATTCATCAACATCAGACTTTATGAAAGGTTTATCCTGTTCTTTCGGATTGACGTATCTTAAATAATACCAGGAAGAATCAACGAATGTATCCATCGTGTCACTTTCTCTTATAGCAGGTCCGCCACACTTCGGGCAGGTCGTGTGCAAAAAATTTTCATCGTAAGAAAGAGGTGATTTTCCAGTCGGATCAAATTTAACGTCTCTCGGAAGTTTTACGGGTAAATCTTTTTCCGGAACAGGCACAATTCCGCATTTGTCACAGTATACCACCGGAATGGGAGCACCCCAGTATCTTTGTCTTGATATCAGCCAATCTCTTAACTTGTAATTCACAGCATGCTTTCCGATCTTTCTTTCTTCAAGATATTCTATTATCTTATCTATTGCTTCGTTGCTTTTCATGCCGGTAAATGGTCCCGAATCTTTAAGCATACCTTCTCCGGCATAAGGCATTTGATCACATTCGACAACTTCTCTTATTGGAAGTGAATATTTTTTTGCAAAAGCGTAATCGCGCGTGTCATGAGCCGGTACGGCCATTATCGCGCCGGTTCCGTATTCATAAAGTATGTAATTGGCAACGTAAATGGGTATTTCTTCTCCGTTGACCGGATTTATGGCGTGAGTACCCAAAAACACGCCTTCTTTTGGAGCATCCGTAGAAAATCTTTCAAATCTGTTTTCGGTTGAATTTATTCTTGTGAGAAAATCTTCAACTTCATGCTGCTTCGAAATGGATGTTAATTCCGAAAGTAACGGTGATTCGGGTGCTATGGCCATGAAAGTAACACCCCAGAGTGTATCAGGCCTTGTTGTGAAAATTTTCAGCGTCTTGCCGGTTTCTTTGATTTTAAAGTTAACTTCGGCACCTGTGCTCTTACCTATCCAATTTTTTTGCATGGTTTTAACGTTCTCAGGCCAGCCTGTCAATTTATCTATAAAAGCGTCAAGTTCTTCAGCATAATCGGTTATTTTGAAATACCATTGATCAAGTTGTTTTATGACAACCGGTGTTCCACATCTTTCGCATTTGCCATCCACTACCTGTTCGTTGGCAAGGACCGTTTTGCAAGATGGGCACCAATTTACAGGTCCACTTTTTTTGTAGGCAAGACCTTTTTCGTAAAGTTTAAGGAAGATCCATTGTGTCCATTTGTAATAACTCTCTTCAAAGGTTATCGTCTCTCTGTTCCAATCGTAACTTATTCCAAGTTTTTTTATTTGGTTTCTTATCGTCGTTATGTTTGATCTTGTCCAATCTTCTGGATGTATGTTTCCGTGTGCTATGGCGGCATTTTCTGCGGGCAATCCGAAGGCATCGTATCCGAAAGGATTCATCACGTTGTATCCCTGCATTCTTTTGTAGCGTGAAACAACATCCCCTATTGTGTAGTTTTTTACGTGACCAACATGAAGAGTACCGGATGGGTAAGGAAACATGACGAGAGAATAGTACTTTGGTTTTTCAGAATGATTCGGATTATGGAAAATTCCATTTTCTTCCCATTTTTTCTGCCATTTTGATTCTATCTTATCGTGATCGTACATTTAAACCTCCTTTACGTCAAGTTTCTCCGTATCAGACCATAAAGATTCTATATCGTAAAATTCTCTTGCGCTCTTGGTGAAGATATGGACGACTATATCTCCTGCATCCACTATCATCCAATCGTGATCATCGCTTTTATCGTAAAAGATGATCCTGTGATTGTGCAACTTAAAAATGGCAAGCACTCTATCTCTTATGGATCTCATGTTAACATTCGAATTTGCCGTTGCTATTATGAAGTAATCCGTTAAATAACTTAAACCCTTCATTTTTAAAATCACAAGATTCGGATCTTCTTCTTTCGAAATTTCATCACAAATTTCTTTCAATACCGACAAAAACCTTACCTCCTATTCAACTGTAACACTTTTTGCGAGATTTCTGGGCATATCTATGTTGAGATTTCTGTTGTTGGCAACGTTGTAAGCAAAAAGTTGGAATGAAATGCCAACGAAAAAAGGATAAAGATAATTTTCAACATCCGGTACTCTTATGACATCGTTGACAAGATTTGATACTTTTTGATCCGATGCGCTCACGACTGCAACCACATGGGCATTTCTTGCCTTCGTTTCAAGTATGTTTGAAAGCATTTTATCTTTTAGATCATCGTCAACGGCGACAGCCATAACCGGAAATTTTTCATCAAGCAACGCAATGGGGCCATGTTTAAGTTCGCCCGCTTGATATCCGACTGCATTCGTGTAACTTATCTCTTTGAGTTTCAGTGCACCTTCAAGTACTGATGGATAATTTAAGTTTCTTCCTATGTACATGAAATTTGAGTATCCAACATATTTATCCGCCACTGCTTTTATAGCGTCTGCCTCTGTCAGAATGAAATTATCAACGAGTTCTGGAAGTTTAGAAAGCGCTTTTACCCTTTCAGGGTGTTCTCCACCCATAACAGCATCGATGTAAAGTGCTAAAAGATAAAGTACCGTCATCTGTCCTATGTAGGCTTTTGTGGAAGCAACGCTTATTTCTGGACCTGCATTTATGTAAAGCGTTTTATCGGCTTCTCTTGTAAGTGTCGAACCCATGACGTTGGATATCGCAAGCACTTTACCGCCCAAGGACTTCGCAAGTCTGACACTTTCGAGAGTATCTGCCGTTTCTCCCGATTGACTTATGGCCACGTTTAGCACTCTGTCGTCTATGAGAACATTTCTGTACCTGTATTCGGAAGAAACTTCAACTTCAACGTCAAAAGGCCTAAGGCTTTCAAAAAAATATTTGAAAATCAAACCCGCGTGGTAACTTGTTCCACACGCTATGATGTTTATCTTTCTGAGGCGTTTTATGTAATCTTTCCAATCTTCCATTTCTTTCAAAAAGATTTTTTCATCCTTCACGCGACCCATCAGAGCATCCGAAATAACGCGGGGCTCTTCGTGAATTTCTTTGATCATGAAATGTTTGTAGCCTCCTTTTTCGGCGGCCTTTTCATCCCAGTCAACATGGTAAAAACGTTTTTCAACCGGTTTTCCGGAAATTTCAAATATCTCAAAAGTTCCTTTTTTCAGTCTCGCAATCTGTCCATCCTCCAGAAAAACAACATCCCTGCCCACAGATATAAGAGGCGTTACGTCTGATGCACAGTAACTGCCATGTTCATTTGCCGTTATGACAAGCGGACTCTTCTTTCTTGCAAAAATTATCTCATCTTTTACATCCGCATGAATCACGCCTATCGCATAGGTGCCTTCGAGATCGATCGTTGCCCGTCTAACGGCCTCAAGTAAATCTCCTTTGAAATATTTTTCAATCAAATGCGCTATAACTTCAGTATCGGTCTGAGAAATGAATTCATGGCCTTCGGATATGAGTTTTTCTCTGAGAGCGGTGAAATTCTCGATAATACCGTTGTGAACGACTGCTATCTGTTTTTTACAGTCCATTTGAGGATGTGCGTTGATATCATTTGGTATTCCGTGGGTTGCCCATCTCGTGTGTGCTATGCCGGCGTTTATTTTTTCTTCGAGTTTTCCGTCCACAGAAGTACGCAATGCATCAACTTTTCCTGTTTTTTTCTCTACGACAAGAGAATCATTCCTCGAAAAGGCAATTCCAGCCGAATCGTAACCTCTGTATTCAAGTTTTTTCAACCCGTTTATCAGGTCTTCTACTTTTCCGTCTCCTATAAATCCATATATTCCACACATGCTAAACACTTCCCTTTATGGCCTGAACGATTCCGTTTTTTATTCCGGAATTTGCGACATTCAAAGCGTTGAAGATGGCTTCCGAATCTGAAGCACCATGTGCTTTAACCGCGATTCCATTTATGCCAAGCAGAAACGCTCCTCCGTATTTTCTGTAATCGATGGTTTCTTTGAACTTTTGAAAAGTTCCTCTCATCATAAGTGCACCGATTTTTTGAAACAAATTTGAATTTTTGATCGACCCTTTAAGCATATCGGCAACGAAAAGCCCTACTCCTTCCGAGGTTTTTAGAACGACGTTTCCACTGAATCCATCGCACACCACGACATCCACGTCTCCGTAAAACACATCTCTGCCCTCGACGTTTCCGTAAAATACATCGCCAAATTTTTCTTTCAAAAGATTGTAAGCCTCTTTTATCGTATCTGTTCCTTTTTCTTCTTCCAAACCCACGTTAAGTATGCCAACCTTCGGGTTGCTTTTCCCCAGTATTCCTTTGGCGTATGCGAGACCCATTATCGCAAGGTGAACGTATTGCTGTGGTTTGAGCGATAAATTCGCTCCTGCATCTATAAGCACTGTACCTCCAACTTTAGACGGCATCACGGTTGCTATGGCAGGTCTTTCAATGCCTTCTATTCTTCCTAGCACGAATGTACCGAGCACAAGTAAAGCCCCGGTATTTCCGGCACTTACAAAAGCATCTGCCTTCCCATCTTTGACAAGTTTTGCAGCCACATTCATGGAAGTTTCCGGTGATTTAAGTATTTCGGTTGGCTTTTCTCCCATGCCGAATCTTTCCGGCGCATTTACAACATCCACTCCGGAAAAATTTTTCGGAATGAGATGACTTATCTGCTTTTCATCGCCTACCAACGTTACTTTGTTTTTCGTTTTTTCAACGAACAAAAGCGCTCCCTTTACTTCTTCGTAGGGAGCGTGATCTCCTCCAAATGCATCAAGCGCTATGTGCGCCAAAGATGGTCACTCCTTAACTTCAAGGATCTGTTTGCCATCGTAATACCCGCATTTCATGCAAACATGATGCGGGAGCATTGGTTCACCGCAATGAGGACACTTTGTGACTGTCACGTTTTTGCTTCTGTAATAGACAGCCCTTCTTCTGTTAGTCCTTGTAAGAGAAGGCTTTTTCTTTGGTACGGCCATTTTCATTCTCCTTTCGGTTCAAAAGATATCTTTTTTTTCAAGACATAAAACGGAGATTCATTTTTATCCTCTTCATAATCACACACATGATCGGGATGTTCGTTTAAATTGATACCGCAATGAGGACAAAGTCCTTTGCAATCGGGCTTGCACAACACCTTCATCGGTATTTCAAGGATTATTGCTTCGATAACCCTGTCTGTCAGATCTAAAAATTCAATGTGTGGATCGTAATAAAAAGTCCCAATCTCATCTGTAATTTCTTCCACTTCTTTGACCTTTTCGTTTGGTATGTAAACAGCATCGACATTTCCGTTTATATCAAGTTTAACAGGCTCAAGGCATCTATCACAGGGATGAATTATTTGAGTTTTAACTGTTCCCTGAACGTATGTTCTTCCCAAAGAAAGTTCAACATTCAGATCAACTTTGACCGTTGTGGAATAAGGATAGATTTCACCTTCAACTTCAATTTCTTTCCAATCAAGTGTTTCATCGATTTTTATTTTTTGTTCATACTTTAAAGTTTCAAATTTTATTTTTAACATGATATCCACCTTGGCGTGCCCGGGGAGATTTGAACTCCCGATCTATAGATCCGCAGTCTATCGCTCTATCCAGCTGAGCTACGGGCACAACTGGCGGAGAGAGTGGGATTTGAACCCACGGTGGGAAAATCCCACGCTTGCTTAGCAGGCAAGTGCCTTCGACCGCTCGGCCATCTCTCCGGTTAAGTTCACCTTAGAAGTATATCACAAAAACATCAATCACTCAAGATGGTTATATGTCATATATACTGAACCAGTTTTAAATTCCGAATCGCAGCTCCGGCAGATGCCCCACTCGATGTCTGGTCCTCGCTATGCTGCGGAGGCCATCTCGGAGACATTCTGCCCTTCGCTTAAAGTAAACGAGTATTCTGCTTTTAAAGTGAATTCAGTATATATGGTTTGATATCGCAATTCTTTTCAACTCTTCTCTGAATGCCGGATCTGCTATCGAGATGAGTAATCTTGCCCTCTCGCGAAGACTTCTCCCTTTCAAATGAACGGCCCCGTATTCGGTCACAACCCAGTCGACGTCCTGACGCGGTACGGTTACTCCGGTGCCTTCCGGTAAAAACGGCACTATTTTGGAAATTTTTCCATCTTTTGCGGTAGAATGAAGTGCTATTATGCCTTTACCGTCCTTTGCCATTGAGGCGCCCCGATGTGTGTCAAGTTGGCCTCCGGTACCGCTGTAATGCTTGAATCCTATGCTTTCAGATGCAACCTGTCCGGTTAGATCGACCATCAATGCCGTGTTGATGCTTACCATTTTGTCATTCTGGGCTATCACGTAAGGATCGTTGACGTATTTGCCTCTCAAAAAGAGAATTCCGGGATTGTCATCCACGAAATCGTACATGCTTTTCTCTCCGAGTCCGAAGGTGCATACCATCTTTCCGGGCCAGAGTGTCTTTTTCTTATTTGTTATTACGCCTTTGTTTAAAAGTTCGACCATGCCCTGAGTCAGCATTTCCGTATGAATTCCGAGATCGTGTTTGTGTTCCAAAAAAGACGCGACTGCATTTGGAATGCCACCGATGCCGAGTTGAAGAGTGGCACCGTCATCTATGAGATCCGCTATGTGTCCGGCTATAAGTTCGTCTTCTTTTGTCGGAGTTGCATTCATTATCGTTGGAATGGGATAATCAACTTCTATTACGTGATCAACCTCGGAGATGTGAATTTGCGTGTCTCCATGTGTCCTCGGTGCATTTGGGTTTACCTCAAGCACTATTTTATCCACATTTTCTATCATTTCTTTTTCATAAACGACGCTCAAAGACAAAGTCAGGTATCCGTGTTTGTCCATCGGAGAGGCTATGCCCCAGTAAATGTCCGGCTTATCATTTTGAAGTTTGTCCGTGCCCGCTAAATGTAAATTGTTGGGTATGTAGGTCACCGTTCCTATGCCCATATTCGCGGCTTCGCGGGTGGGATTGCTGTAAAACCACGACTCGTTGAGAAATTTTGACGAAAATTTCGGATCCTTTTGGACCGGAAAATCAACCACGTCAAGGCATGAAAAGATACGTAAATTATCGAATTCGCAATTTTTAAGGTTGTTCAGAAATGACTGGGGTTCCATAGCCGCCATTCCGAGTACGACTGTTTTATTCCCGGAAAGCACTTTTTTCATAACATCTTCAACATTTGCAACTTTCGATCTGTAAAGTTCGGAATTCATCTTATCTCTCCTCTAAGACCATGCATTAAAAATTTCGATATTTCCTTGACGTACCTTTTCAATTCATCGATATCCATATCTTTTTCTATTATCGACTCAAGACCGATTTGATGGCCGATTCCCATAAGCATGTAAGATAGCAAGACGGGTTCAAATGGCCTGTACTCGTTATTTTTGAATGCCCTATCGAGTGGCTTGATGTAAGATTTAGATATTTGAGCGTAATAATAAATGGATGTTTTCGAATCGACGAATTCCATCTCTCTTATTATCGAATACATCTCTTTGTGATGTTTGAAAAAATCCAAAAATCCCATGTACCCTGATATTTCCGCATCTCTTCTGTCCGTAAACCTCCAAACATATCTTCTCAAACTTCTCTTTAAAGCCTCAAGCGTTGAAGAAACGAGTTCTCGCAAAGCCTCTATCTTGGAATCGAAATGCACGTAAAACGTCCCGAGGCCTACGCCTGCAAGGTTGGATATGTCAGAGATCTTTGTCTTCGAATAGCCTTTGCTTCCAAAAAGTTGTTCTGTCGCGGTGAGTATTTTTTTGTGTGTTACCGACCACTGGGATTTAAATTCGAATTGATCTTCACCGAGTTCAGGAAGCATCTCAAAAGCATCTTGATTTATCAGATGGTTATCCGGATCTATGCCGTTGTATATGAGATCAAAAACCGCGTCTATGACTTTTTCGTCTATTTTCTTTTCGCTTGACATGGCATACTCTATAACGACGAAGTTTACAATTCCCATCATAAAAAGATAAAAAGCCCTTTTGGATGTTGAATCGAGAATTTCGAGAAATTCTTCAGACATAAAATTGTAGAGGCTATCGTAAAATTCCATCGAAATATGGGGAAAAAGGAATTCGGCATTCCTGAAAACGGAATATTCGTTTATCTTTTCAGAGATAGATTCCACAAAGGCTTTAATAAAAATCCTAAATCTTTCTTCATCGCTCGAAGAACGTGTGTTTGCAATAATGTCATGAATGTTTTTCTTTAGCCATTCGGTAAGATCATGAACGATCTGGATCAAGATCTCCTCTTTGGAATCGAAATACTGATAAAATGAAGCGTTGCCTATATCGCATCTTTTCGATATCATGGCCGCCGAAACTTCTTGATACCCATTTGTTCTAAACAATTCAACGGACTTTTCAATTATCCTGTTGTATGTGTTTATACCCTTTTCAGATGTTGGTACTCTCGGCATTCACGATCTCCTTCCCCCATATAAGCGTTGTGGCAGACCATATATAACCAATTCCGGCACCGACAAAAACAACCAGATCACCGTTTTTTATCTTTCCGTTTTCAAGTGCAAGGGAAAGCGAAAGTATTTGATCGTTTTGGCCTATATGACCGTAATTCTCAAGATAAATCGTTTTATCGCCGGAAAGATTTAACCTTTTTAAAACCTCTTCATGGGCGGATCTCTTCATGTGCAAGATGGCAAGATAATCTATATCATCGACTGCATATCCGCTTTGCTCGACGGACATGCGTATCGCCTTTTCAAAGTTTTCCATCGAAAGCGTGTCAAGTTTTTCCTTCATCGAATCGGGATTGACGACATCTAAATACCCCCGGCCATTTGCAATGCCATCGCAATTCACAGGCTCTTTAGTGCCACCCATTGGAACAACGACATCTTCCGAAAAACTTCCGTCCGTCATGGTAACAGTCTCGAGAATGACGTTGGGCGCATTTCTTTTTATGATCATGGCCGCTCCTCCGGATCCGAGGTCGTACATGAACCTTGTCTTTGGATTTTTGTAATTGACAAAGTCGCAATTTCTGTATCCACTTACCAAAAGCACGGTATTTATTTTTTGATCGGATAGAATCAAACTTTTTGCGACTTTCATGCCAACCATCATGCTACCGCATTCGGCTTCCATATCAAAAGACCACGCACGATTTGCGCCAATCTTTTCTGCAACGTAAGTTCCGGCAAGCCATATCGGATAATCTTTGTGTTGCGATCCGTTCCAAATCACGACATCTATTTCCGATGCATCACACTTTGCCATCTTCATCGCCTGAACGGCTGCTTTCACTCCCATCGATCCGGTGTGATCGTCAGGTCCCGGCATCGGCTTTCTTTTTATGCCGAGTTTTTCTTCAACAACCCATTTGGGCAGATCGGAAAGTTCTGCTATCTTCTGAGAATCCCAAAAATTGTCCGGAATGTATACGCCTATCCCACTTATGCCAGCATGCATTTTTACGCTCCTGTGTAATATGAATCATCTTTCATAAGATAAGTGAATCATCTTTCATAATTTATCATTAAACGCCATTTAAAAGCAAAGTCAAAAAATGACGAAAAAATGTCTTTTGAGTTTAATTTCGGCGTTTTTGGACGGTTTAACGACTTAACCTTCGTTTTGCATTGAAAATCTAAAAATTTCAATATATACTTAAATAACTTTAAAAGTCGAATGTTCATTTAATTTAAGCGAAGGGCAGGATGCCTCCGAGATGGCCTCC